>CAMWJC010000014.1 GCA_947174495.1 uncultured Lachnospiraceae bacterium
ACAATTCGCGAACGCTTTATCGAGCGTGTTGACGAGAGGCTTTCTTTTCATCGGAACGGATGTCTCGCATATGCGTACCCCAGCTAAACGTTAACTTTACCACTGACGCCTCACACTAATCATTTTTCCTCCGGAAGATCAAATAACCGGCAATCACTATGGCCGTACTTCCCAAAAAGATTAGTGCAATAATCCCTGCTGCCTTCTTGGGCTCCTCGGCAGGCTTTTCATTAGCAGAATTATTCCGTTCCTCCTGAATGATCCTCTCTGCTTCTTCCAATTGCGGTGCACGCAGCTCAAGCAGATTTTCTTTGATTTCATCACTGATAATAATAATATAATCAGATGCATGAACAAATTCAAAGCTGGCAATCTTTGTACTTCCAACTAAAGAAGCACACATAAATCGGAATTCGCCCGTCGATTCATCATAATAGAACAGATTTGCATACTGTCCCGGTTCAGCGTTTTCAAGACTTATCGATAATACCACCGTAAATCCGAATCCACCGTCATGTGCAAGCGAAATTTCAACGTAGTTTTCTCCTTCCGTCAATGCATCTCTTTTCGCTTTCGGAATATTGCTTCTTCCTACCACGACATCAAAATCAATATCTTGAAGCTGACCGTCACCCATCGCAGCTCCATCAATATACCAGGCCACACCATTCCCCATTTCCAGTGTAACTTTCCTGCTCTGTTCCCTGATCTGTTCTAATGTCTGGGCATATACAATACTATTATCCTCCATCTCAAAGGTAATTGCAGATTTATCCTCTGATGCCGTCTGCGGCTTCGGAGTGGCTGCCGCTATTACTGCACTTCCGGCATCCGATCGATCATGCTCCTGTTCCTGCGCAGTTACCGGTTCCTGCGTTACCACAGACTCAGGCGCCTGTGTTGCAACCGGTTCCGATGGCGGAACAATTTCCACTGTAACAATCGGTGCTGTTATCGTACTTTCCTCCGTTTTTTCTGTAGGCTCCGCCACCGGTTTCTGTGTCGGCTTTGCCGTTGGTGTTGCTGTAGGCTTCGCTGTCGGTGTTTCCGTGGGGGTTGCCGTTGGCGTTGCTGTGGGTGCCGCCGTTGGTGTTTCCGTAGACTTTGCAGCTGGTGTTGCTGTCGGCGCCGTCGTCGGTGTTTCCGTAGACTTTGCAGTTGGCGTTGCTGTGGGCTTCGCCGTTGGTGTTTCCGTGGGTGCTTCTGTTGGCGCTGTCAATGTAGAATCTGCCGATACCGTAGGTGATGCCGTAGAAACTTCTGCCGGTGTTTCCGTTGGTTTCACTGTTGTCGCTACCTCAGGTACCGTCGTGGGTCTCTCTGTCGGTTTTATCGTCGGTTTTGCTGTAGGCGTTTCCGTTGGCTTTGCTGTCGGCTTTACCGTTGGTGTTGCTGTAGGCGCCATTGTTGGTGTCGGCGTCGCCGTTGGTTTTGCTGTAGGCTTTACCGTTGGTGTTGCTGTGGGCGTTACTGTCGGTGTTGCTGTAGGCGTTGCCGTTGGTTTTGCTGTAGGCGTTACTGTCGGCTTTATCGTCGGTGTTGCTGTAGGCGCCGTTGTTGGTGTTGCTGTAGGCGCCGTTGTTGGTGTTGCTGTAGGCGCCATTGTTGGTGTCGGAGTAGGATTTGATCCCGGTACCGGACAGGCCACAGCAGGCATATTATTATACACGGGAATCTTAAATACAAAAGGATTATCCAGAGACCCGGTCTCTGTGTAGGCCTTTTTAACCATCTGAGATTCGGTATAAGGAGCCATGATATTCTGCATATACTGATGCCAATACAGGCCGCTATAACTTGCATCCACATCAAACTTCTGAAGATAAAGGGTATCCTGTCCTTTCAAAATATAATCCTTTGAAAGAATTACAGCTCCTCCATTTAACGCCTTGTAACGGGTATTCCAACCTTCCTTCTTTGCACGCTCCAGGCCGGTTTTTACAATTACCTCCGTAGTTTTTCCCGAAGCGCCGATATTATAGTAATTATAATATCCCTCATATCCACTGTAGGTTCCCGAAATCAATGCAGAAGTCCCTTTTCCCTGCTCCTGATATACCCGGCATGCCAAGTGAAACGGACTCACTTTCAGATTGACACCGATCTCAAAAAAAGCGGTTGAATAACTTTTTCCTTCTCCCGGAAGTTCCCCTTTCATAAAGGTATTGCTTAAGATCCGGTCTATGGCCGCCTTGGAATGATAAGATGGATTGTAGGTCAACTGCTCAAATTGAAAAACTCTAGTCTCATCCAGAAAATTTCTGGGATCAAGGTAATACTTTACTGCCTCCTCCGAAGCATAATACCAGCCCGAACCATACAACCCATTCTTGTATGCACTGCCCGCACTGGAACTGATCAGATTTCGATCCTGATAATTTTCGTTCTTCACTACATCCTGCCAGTTAAGGCCCGTATTCTGCTTTACAAAGATCCAGTTGGGATGCGCCTGTTTCAAACGAATAAGCTTGTCCCGGTAAGATTCCGGGAACTGCTCCACATCCGGATAAATGGAACTGGCCGCCGCAAACATTGCTATCTTCGGAAAATATGTATTTTCCCATTCTATGAATATTTCATTTGAGTATGCCAAATAGCTTCTGTCGATATACCCTGTATATGTATGATCATTATGGGAGAGTGAAACTTTATACCAAATATTCCACTCCTCATCCAGCTCTACTCCGATAATTTGAACAGTCGTTCCGGTAGGAACCCGTACGCATAATTCTCCATTTTCACCGGGTGTCTTTTTAACCGAATAAGAATCGCAAAGATAGACCAGCGCCATAATGATCTCCTGATCCGTGACCGTCTTCAATTCTTCCTTTGCTTCATTGATGAATGCAATAAGTTCCTCGTCCTCATCATACTCTTCCAAATCTTGCATATCTAAATCTTCCGCAAGTTCTTCTTCATCTTCTGGAAATTCTTCCTCGTCTTGCGTATCTTCTTCCGATTCTGCGGCATCACCCAAATCCTGCACATCTTCTTCTGCAAGTTCCGTAGCGGAAACAGGCATAGCCGTCCCCAACAAAAGAATAAAGCTCATCATAAAAATAAGTATACGCTTGCACTTTTTCATTGGTATCCTCTTATCTGTCTATTTCAGGGTGTTTGTTTACATAATACACCTTACTATATTCAAAAAATTATGTCAACCAAAAAAGGGAATCTCGAACAGGAACTCTTGTTCCGTCGATATCCCCTTTATTGCATTTTTATATAATTTCCTACAACTTATTTCCGGTCAGACCAAATCTCTGTAAGATTAATTGATTCTTGAATATCCAAACCCGTTTGCCAGTGCATCAATCGGCTGCTTCTCTTTGCATAAGCTGCATCCTTCTGGATTGAATGCCTTATAATCCGGAATATCCGCAATTGTGAACAGTGATTTAATAGGAATTCCCATAGCGCTGTTTGCCGCGCTGAACACAGCGCTGATACCGCTGATGGTTGCCCCATAATAACTAAGTGCCTGTCCAACCTTCACAATTGTCTGTCCGGTCGTTGCGGAAGCAAGTAAAAGCAGTACGTTCTTTCCTTTTATCATCGGAATATAATTTTCCCGGAACAAAATCTGCCCGGAATTTGCATACTCCGGCGTAATAATATAAATCGTATTATGAGCATTCATGGAATAAACGCCTGCCCTTGTCAATTCCTCTGCCAAAAATGCTCCGATGATTTCACAACCGTCTATGCAGACGATGGTATCTACCACGGTGGAAACCGAAATCTGTCCCCCCAGTTCCTTTGCAACCATTAGCGCCTCGTTCAATCTGGATTTCAGGGTTGTCATATCCAGAAAATAATTTACATGGGAATTGGGTGTTACAAAGTGTCCGGGTATTGCTTTCAAAATAACATTTGGATGTGCTTTCGAGCGAATTCTTATCATGTCCTGCATATGACATACCTCCTTTTATGGCGCGGCTGCTTTTTTGCGTCTCTTTCCCGCCAGTCGAAAAATTGTGCCGCAATATTATAATTCTATTGTAAGATATTACACAATTTAATTCAATATATTTATTTGTCTTTCCTCCTTCCGTATGCTATACTTTTTTCGTTATATATTACATAATTATATTAAGGATGAGGAGGAATTTTTCATGTACAACAAAGTTAAAAAATTTGCTGTAAACAGCGGATTGACCGTTGAAGAAAAAGCGGGAATCGCTTACGGAAACTTTGGCGGATATTTTGTAGTCATCCATCAGGATCCCGCAACACCTGCACGTCATACGGTTCAGCTTTGGGTAAAGGCCGGTGATATTACACCTGTTCCTGCTATCGTGGATTTTGTCAACCAATGTCCATCCAAATACAGGTATCTCAGCACTGCTTCCTACAGCGGTACCAAGATCATTGCCGAATTCTGGGGAACTGGCTTTAAATGGGGTTCTGAATATACCCCATGCATAGAGTCCTTTTTGAAGGAACTGACCGACTATTGCCGAAGTAACCAGTTAGTTCCTTGTTGTGAGTCCTGCGGAGGCGATATCGGTTTATCACTCTATCAGATTGAGTCCGGTGAACATATGCTTTGCTCTTCTTGCTATGCCAATACTGCTGACCAGATCCACCAGCACATGAATCAGGAAGCAAAGAAGGGAAACGGCAACGTAATTGGCGGTATCGCCGGCGCTTTCTTAGGCGCTCTTATCGGTGTTGTTTTATGGGTTATTATCTATCAATTAGGATATATCTCCGCTCTTGTTGGTGCCGTCATGGTGATATGTGCTCTGAAGGGTTATGAACTGCTGGGAGGAAGACTTAGTATTCTGGGAATCATCATAAGCTGTGTTATTTCTGCCCTGATGCTGTTATTAGCCGAGCAAATTTGCCTTGCCATTGAAATCTACAGCGCTTTTCATAATGTATACGACATCACCTTTTTTGACGCATTTACTTCCACTACTGCCTTTTTGGAAGATTCCGAGGTTCTCACTTCTGTAGCCTTTGATTTGATTATGGGATATATTTTGATGATTGTAGGCGCTGCCGGATCGGTACACAACGCTTACAAAAAGAATAAAACCACGGTTGATTCCCGTATGGTCACAGCCATCACAAATTCAAACGACATACATTGATCAGAACGATGAGAAATACGCTTTGCGAGCCGTCCTTATGTAGACAACGGACAGCACACTTCGCGCGCTGTCCTTATGTTAGTACAAAGCCCTCTGCCAGTTTTCACTGACAGGGGGTTTTTCTTATCGTTTTTCTTCCACAATCTTCTGCCGCATTCCAAGAAGAATTCTTTTCTCCATTCTGCTCACCTGAACCTGGCTGATTCCCAACATCTTTGCAACTTCTGTCTGTGTCTTATCCTGATAGTAACGTAAAATAATCAGTTTCTGTTCTTCTTTTTCGAGACCGTCCAGCAATTGATGGATCAAAAGACTGTTCAGCACCTCCTCATGGGCGCTTCCTGATTTATCCGCAAGTTGATCCACCATAAAAATCTCGTTTCCATCATTTTGATAAACCGATTTGTATATGGATTCCACCTGGACATTTGCTTCCAGGGCAAGCACCACATCTTCCACCTCAAGGGCTGTTTCCGCCGCCACCTCATCGACCGAAGGCTCTCTGCCTAATTTCCCGGCAAGTATATCCCTAGCATGTCCTATTTTTATTCCGTTTTCTTTCAAATTCCTTGAGATTTTTATCATTCCATCATCCCGGATAAAACGCTTGATCTCTCCGGAAATCAGGGGAACCGCATAAGTGGAAAATTTAACCTGGTATCCCGTATCAAATTTATCAATTGCCTTGATCAGGCCGATCACACCTATCTGAAACAGATCCTCTGCCTCATATCCCCGCCCCAAAAAACGCTTTACAATATGATGTACCAGTCCCAGATTTTGTTCGATCAGTACTTCTCTTGCTTCCTTTTCTCCTGCTCGTGCCTTTTCGATCAGTACTGAATTTTCAACCATATCTCACTCCTCTTGCTTAATCCATGATATGGTTCCTAATTTCTTTTTCATTCGTACAAGGGTTCCCTGAAAAGGTTCAGAGATCACCTCCAGATCATCCATAAACGCTTCCATAAATGCAAATCCCATCCCAGACCGATCCATGTCCGGCCTGGTCGTAAAAAGAGGTTCCATTGCCTGGTCAATGTCTGCAATTCCCTTCCCAGTATCCTGTACTTCTACATGCAGTACATCTTCTACAATCTTGCAGTGCAGATACACCTGATTTTTCCCTTTCTGCCCAGTCGCTCCCAGAAACTCTTCATCGTAGCCATGAATGATTGCATTGGTCACTGCTTCCGAAACAGCTGTCTTAATATCTGAAATTTCTTCTACTGTAGGATTCAGCGGAGTTACAAATGCTGCCACTGCAACCCTTGCAAATGCCTCGTTCACCGAAACAGCGTCAAAGGACAACCGCATTTCATTCTCCAAAAGAGTATTCCTTTTCATTTCATTTTTAATTTTCTGTTCTGTCTCCATAATCTATCCACTAACCTTTTCCTTTCTGTTTCGGTATTCTACTCCATAATTTCTACTATTTTATGTAAACCACATATCATTAAGGTACGCTTTATCCTTGTGTCTGCATTAATTGCAAATACCTTTCCTCCAAAATATGATATCTTCTTGTATCTTCCGATGATAACGCCAATTCCTGAGCTATCCATGAATCGTGTAGTTTCAAAATCAAAAACCACATTTCCAATTCCCTCCTTCATGATATACTCATCTGCTATTTTACTTATGTAAACTGATTTGTGATGATCCACTTCTTCCGGCATTCTGACCATCAGATAATTATCGATCACCTTAAAATTATCTTCCATGTTTCACCTCATTTCCTTTTACTTTGTAATCGGCAGGGAAGCTTTTCCCTCTGCCCGTTGTGCAGGGCGCATGCCACAACACGGCAACTTCCTCGATGCGCCCCTGCACATAAAAAAGAGAACACCATTATTGTGTTCTCTTTTGTAGTCACTTTATTTCTGATCTGTTTATTTACTCTGCATTATTAATTTCTGCCAGAGCAGTTTCTGATTTGTTTGCAAAATCTGTGTCAGGGAAATAGTCAATCACCTGCGCATAAGCCTCTTTTGCTTTATCATCATCGCCATTCCGATGATAACTGTTCCCGAGATAAAACAAAGCTTCGCTTTTTGTATTATCATATTGCCATGCCTTTTGGAGATTGGGAATTGCCGCCTCATAATTCTCTCCACGATAGCTGTCATAACCGGCATTATAGTAATAATCCACCAAATTGACACCGATGATTTCAATCAGTCTGCCATACAATGTCTGGAATGCCTCTGAGCGTTCTTTATCTGCAGCTTCTTCATCCTCCTCCGCTGCATCAATCGTCTCAAGATAAGAAGCAATCCTTTCAATATTCTCCGGCTCCTCCAGATAAGCATTCACTGCCATCATCAGTCCGTCTGACACCATCACTGCCCCACTGGTATCCTGATATATCGCAAGCTCTTCCAATAGCTGTGTATTATTATCAGTCAGCTTTTGCACCTTTTGTTCCAGCTCATCTATAGTTGCCGTCTTTGCATCTGACTGCTCACTTACCGTACGAAGCTGGTCATTAATGCCCTCCCTGGCAGACTGTATCTGTCCCGGAAGTATCAAAAAACATGCAATAGCAATGCCTATAATCACGCCTATCCCAAGATTTAAAAGAGTAGATATACCCCGGGGTTCCTTTTTATTCATGGGCTGAATAATCGTCTCATTGCCGCTCTGATAGCGCATCACATGATCGTTAGTGTTCTTCTTCTTTGGCGCATTTCTTGCCGGTTCCTCCGGCATCAGCATATGCTCAACTTCTTTCAGATAACGCAGTGTTGTCGTATTATTTGCATCGATCTGAATGCATTTTGTGAGTTCTCTCTGCGCCTTCTCCCATTCTTCCGTATTGATATATAAAAGCGCCAAAAGCTGATGGGCACGAACATACTTGGGATTATAGGACAAAACCTTTTTCAGCTGTATCACTGCCAGATCCTGACTGTCCTGATAACAGTAAAGAAGCGCCTGGTTATATTTTTTGATTGTCTGGTTTATCGTATCCAGCCTGGCCTGATTGGTCTGAATCATATTAATATAATCATCCGCAATATTCTTTTTGGCTCTTAAGTTCTTACTGATTACCCACTCACTTAAAGCGGATACTGTTTCGCCCATTTCAAAATACACAAGTCCTAAAAGGTTCCTTGCATCAATATTATTTTTATTAAATTTTAAACTCTGCCGCAAGCTGATAATTGCTCCGGATAAATCCCTTACTGTGGCTTTGTCCAAACCATCATTATAATAATGATTGGACATATACATAATTTTCTTATAAAGTGCAACATCTGCGCCACAACCCGTACAAAAATCGTGTTCAGACAAACGGCATCCACAATTATAGCAAATCATGCCGTTACTCCTGTTCTTCTGTTCTAGGTTTATCCATCATCTTAATTAATATATCCGCCATATCTGTCAAATCCTGATTATAAATGGCTTCCTCTGCATCCTCCACCTCTAGGCTCGGATGGAATTTCCTTAATTCTTCTTCAAAATCAATCATCCTGCATTCTCCTCATCAGGGACTTAACCTGTCCTATCAAATACAATGATCCGACAACATATGCAGTATCCTCACTTGTTTTATCACTCAACAGCTGTTTAAGAGCTTCTCCTGCATCCTCATGAAAGCTGCATCTGATATCCTCATACTGCTCCCATATTCTCGTAAGCTCATCTATTGAAGCGCTTCTGTCTGTCTCTAACACTGTCACAACTGCCTGCGCAAAAAGACCTGAATCTTCTATCATCTGAATCATTTTTCTGTAACGCTTGTCCGTCACAACACCAAAAAGTAAAATTCTTTTTCCGATACAGCCATCCCTTGCAGCTGTACGCAAAAAAGCTTCTATTCCATCTTCATTATGGGCCCCATCCAAAAAAACACCGGGAATTGCCTCTTCCATCCTGCCCGGCCAACAAGCCGCCCACACTCCCCTCCTAATGACATCGGGAGTAATCTTTTTATCTTTGAGTTCCTGAGCCGCCAGAATTGCCAATGAGGCATTTTCTATCTGATAAAGCGCAGAAGTGTTCAAAGAAAGACTAACATAATTATAATAACCAGTATGCAGGGAAAAATCAATGGTTTTATTCTTTATATTCACATTCAAAATCTGATCTTTTCCGAGCATGATCGCCGGACTATTCTTTTTTTTGGCATATTCGGTCAAAATTCCTGTAACTTCTGTTCTTCTGTCTGGAAACACCACCGGGATATTTTCTTTGATAATTCCCGCTTTTTCCGCTGCGATCTGTTCCAGGGTATCTCCAAGATACTGCATATGATCATATCCGATCTGCGTAATCACACACACAGCCGGGTTTAAAATACTGTTTGTAGCATCTAACCTTCCCCCCAGCCCGGTCTCCAACAGAATATAGTCCGGCTGTTTTTCTCCAAAATAACACATTGCCATTAAAAATAAAAATTCAAAATAGGAAGGATGAGATAAGTCATACTTCCCACTCTCCTCTGCCATTTTCCTGACAAGGGTAAATATTCTGACAAAATCCTCCTTTGCTATCAGCTCTCCATTAATACTGATCCTTTCCCGCATGCTTTCAAGATGCGGAGAAATGAACATTCCCACACTCCTTTTCCCTTCCGTCAGGATAGCACGTAAATAAGCACAAACGGAACCTTTTCCGTTTGTGCCTGCTACATGAATAATTTTGCTTTTTAAGGAATTCCCTGTAAGAAGAGAAAGCATTCTGCCTGTGTCTTCTACGGTATTTTTTGCCGCAAACCTGGGAATCTCTTCTATATATTTTACCGCTTCCTCATAAGATACCATCCTGCAGTCCTCTCCAAATTATCACTTATCCTTCCTTAAGAATAAGCAATCACATTACTTTCAATTCTTCCTCCCAGCAAGAAGTACTTCATAAAACAGGTGGTATGTTCCACCGGCATCTGGGATATTCCAAGACTGATCAACGTTCCCTGGTATATATTACCACCTATCACAATCTCGGCGTTTAAACTGTCTTTTATTACCTTCTCAAGTTCCTGAAATTCATTTCTGCCTTCTTCCCATTCCTCCATCAGCGCATTTCGACTCTGTTCCATCGGTTCCAGCTTTGATGATAATTCCGCCTCATCGGTATACTTCTTCCGACATTCGTCTATTTCCGCCGCCAATTCCTTAACCTGTCCCGAGATTTCTTTATTTCTCTTCTTAAGCTGCTGTGCTCTCTGGTATATTTCTTTGTTACAACCGGCATGCACCACGGTCCGAACTTCCGATGTATCCCCCACCTCTGCTGCCTTGATTCCCTTTTCCGCATGAGTATAGCCGCCGATGATTGCCCCCTTCTTTCCAGTAAGTATCACATATTCATCTGCGGAAATTCTGGAATTCATTATCACATTTGCCTGAACGCTCTCCCCTGCCGTAGCAATTGTATCTTCAATAAAATCTGCAAAAATATTTCCCTTGGCGGAAATCTTTGCTTTCCTTGCTCCCTGAATACCTTGGCAAAGCAAAATATCCCCGCCGGCAAACAGATCGACCTCCTCTGCGGCTCCCCTGATCTCGATGTTTCTACCGGCACGGATAGTTACTCCTGCCTCCAAATTTCCATGGATCAATACATCACCCCGAAATTCTACTTTTCCGGTAATCAGAGTGACATCACCGTGAATCTCATGAACGTTCTGGATATCAATTCCTCCATCCCGGATCTCGATCTTGCCATCCTTTGCGGCAAGATAAACGTCCGGATCATCCGGTGAAACAACCACCTGTCCCTTAAGTTCTGGTATCTCCTTTGCTGCCTCTGCCTTAATCACATTTCCCTTCACATCATAGCCGTCCTGTCCTGCATGAGCATGATGATAAACAGCAACCGGATCACCCGCTTTAATATTTTCCAGAGTACACATACTTGCATAGTCCACGCTGCCATCCGGTTTAGTCTCCGGTGCACAGTAACGCTCCGGACTGAATTTATACTCGTAATATCCGTTCTGACCATGGACAACCACCTGTCCTGCAGCCACCTCAATTTCTCTCCGGTATACCTTTTTACGAATCACTGCTGTCAGATTCGACTGATGCAATCCTGTGGTCACACCTTTTTTCTGCAAAAAGTCAACCAACTCATCTTTTGTATAATTATCCTTCCCCTCGCCGGGAGGCATCAGGTAAAGAAAGGCATGCATATTATCATCGCTTATTCTCACATAAGAACCATTCTCTTCAATTGATAAAGGAGTCAGCTCTTCCAAAAGATTATGGTGTTTGGATTTCCTTGACGCTGCCTTGGATCTCTTTTTACCGGTGTCATCACCACTTTTATCAATATCCGCTACCAGCGCATCAACCTCTCGTCTGAGCTCCTCAACTTCCTTCTCTGATAAAAAATCCTGTTCTCTGTCCATTTGCTTATCTCCTTGCAGGGTACAATTCATCACTCTTATGACATATTGTACCCTATTCCTATGGTGGTTGCAAACAGATATTTACTCCAGTTTGTACGGTACTTCATTCTTATATCCATAATACGCTCTACCTTCCTATCAAAGATGATCCTCCCTACATCAATCAGAATCACTCTCTTACACAGTGTTTCTTTATGCTTTTTTATCAAATGAAGATATAATCTCATTGCCTGTCATTTTTATAAATGTATCTTTATCATTATGGGGAAACAGCAACTCCATATATAAATTTCCCAGCAAGCTCTTTACTTTGTCAACATCAATATTTGTAACGGGAAAATCATTAAGCTCCAGACGTTTTAAATTCTCCAGAATTTTCTCTATGTTCTGCTGTTCAGAAGATTCCAGCTCCGTTTCATTATACGCAGATGCCGAGACTATTGGCTCCATAATTGATTTTGTTTCAGGAATGTTGTATACAACATTTTTACATGTTTTCGCAAAACATTCCGGATCATACTCTGCCAGATATCCCAATTCATCCATAGTCAGTGTTTTTTTATTATGTATTTTTAGATATATATTAATAAGATGAGTATCTTTTCCCATAATTGTCCTCCTGCGCGGCATACCATCCTTATCATATCTGCCCCTTTATCAGTTTCCGATTCATTGCTACAATTATAATCTGTTTTCAATAGAAACTCAATTCCTAAAAAGGCAATCTCTTATTCCAGAATCATGAAATTTTCTATGCTGGGTTTCAGGGATTAATGCGAAAACCCGGATAGAATCAAATTCTACGTCACCGCGCTTCCGTTCTACAAAAAGCGTAATGGTGCTAAGTTCGTTAAGAACCTCACTAAGCACCAACGCTTTTTGAAGGGTTCCTTAAGAATTTGATTTCTATCCGGGTTAAATTATTGGCTGACGGAAAACCAGCTAAGGACTCAACTATAGTCACCCAATCCACTGTCTGGCTATTTGTAAAAAGTGGAACATTCGACTTTAGTGAAGTTACCAGTTGGGCGTTGCATTATTTGACAGCCCAGCTCCGATGAAAAAAATCCTTGAGGAAACAATTCGCGAACGCTTTATCGAGCGTGTTGACGAAAGGATTTCTTTTCATCGGAGCGGACGTCCTACCATGTATACCCCATCTAAACGTTAATTTATTAAAATTAAAAATCTCATCCCTACTTTTTAAGCTGTCCCAGCCTCTCCTTAACCTGCTCCATCATCTGGGTGTACTTCTCCAGCTTCGCCCGCTCCTCGGCAACCTTTGCCTCCGGTGCTTTGGACATAAACTTCTCGTTATTCAACATACCGTTTACTCTTGCTAGCTCACCGTTAAGACGCTTTTCCTCCTTCTGCAGACGTTCAATCTCCTGTGTTATGTCAACCAATTCCGCAAAAGGAATATACAACGTAGCATTTGCAATCACCACTGATACAGCATCCTCCGCGATCCCTTCTTTATCACTCTGGATGGTCACTTCGGAAGCGGAAGCAAGAGCCGCAAAGAACAGCCTGCCTTCTGTAAATGCATTCACAATATCCTGATTTTCGCTGACTACAAACACCTGTGCCTTTTTGCTGGGCGCAACGTTCATTTCAGTCCGAACATTACGAATTCCACGAACTGCTTCTTTAATAATCTCTATATCCTTCTCTTCCTTTGCAAAGTTCCATGCTTCCCTGTACTCAGGCCACTTGGAGATCATAATGGACTCTTCCTCTGACTGTAATGTACAGAAAATTTCTTCGGTAACAAAAGGCATATAAGGGTGAAGCAGCTTTAATGCATCAATCAATACTGTCCTAAGCGTCCACAGTGCTGCGCCCTGGCTCGCCTTGTCATCGGAATTATATAAGCGGGGCTTTACCATCTCAATATACCAGTCGCAGAACTCATCCCAGATAAAATCATAAACCTTTTGAACCGCAATACCCAGCTCAAAGCTTTCCATATTGTCAGTCACATCTTTGATCAGCGTATTTAATTTTGATAAGATCCACTTATCCACCGGCTCTAATGCAGGGTCAGAAACCTTAAGCCCTTCCTCCGGCATATTCATCATAATGAAACGGGATGCATTCCAGATCTTGTTTGCAAAGTTCCGGTTCGCCTCCACCCTCTCATAATAGAAACGCATATCATTTCCCGGTGCATTTCCCGTGATCAGGGTAAGCCGAAGGGCATCGGCCCCGTACTGATCAATAATCTCCAGAGGATCAATACCGTTCCCTAAGGATTTACTCATCTTCCGTCCCTGAGAATCTCTTACAAGTCCGTGGAATAATACGGTCTTAAAGGGTTTTTCTCCCATCTGTTCAAATCCGGAAAAGATCATACGGATTACCCAGAAGAAAATAATATCATATCCCGTCACCAACACATCCGTGGGATAAAAATATTTCAGATCCTCCGTCTGCTCCGGCCATCCCAAAGTTGAAAAAGGCCAAAGAGCCGAGGAAAACCATGTATCCAGTGTGTCCGGATCCTGCTCCAAATGCTCGCATCCGCATTTCGGACATTTGCCCGGTGCCTGCGGCGCAACCGTAATTTCCCCGCATTTACTGCAATAGTAAGCAGGAATCCGATGTCCCCACCAGAGCTGTCTGGAAATACACCAGTCACGGATGTTATCCGTCCAGTTAAAATAAATCTTTTCCATTCGTTTGGGAATAAGCTGAATATCTCCACTCTTTACCGCTTCCACAGCAGGCTTAATGAGCTCATCCATCTTTACAAACCACTGCTGCTTGATCATGGGTTCAATGGTAGTCTTGCAACGGTCATGAGTTCCCACATTATGAGAATAATCTTCAATTCTAACCAAAAGCCCCATCTCATCCAGTTCTTTAACAATGGCTTTCCTTGCCTCATAACGGTCCATTCCACAGAACTTTCCGCCGTTCTCGTTAATAGTGGCATCGTCATTTAAAATATTGATTTCCGGCAGATTGTGACGCTTTCCAACCTCAAAGTCGTTAGGGTCGTGGGCAGGAGTAATCTTTACCACACCGGTTCCAAATTCCATATCTACATAGGAATCCGCAACCACAGGAAGCTCCCTGTTCACAATAGGAAGCATCAGCTTTTTACCGATCATATCCTTATATCTCTCGTCCTCCGGGTTCACCGCCACCGCCGTATCCCCCAGCATGGTTTCCGGTCTGGTGGTTGCAAATTCCACAAACTTGGTGGTGCTCACCGTACCATCCTCTTCAATCAACGGATACTTGATATGCCAGAAATGCCCTGCCTGCTCCGCATATTCCACCTCTGCATCAGAAATGGAGGTATTACATACCGGACACCAGTTGATAATCCTGCTTCCCTTATAGATCCAGCCCTTTTCATGCATCTTGCAGAACACTTCCGTAACTGCCTTGTTGCAGCCCTCATCCATGGTAAAGCGCTCTCTGTCCCAGTCACAGGAACTTCCCAGCTTCTTAAGCTGGCTTACGATCCGTCCGCCATATTCCTTTTTCCAGTCCCATGCCCGCTCAAGGAATCCTTCCCTTCCGAGATCTTCCTTATTAATACCTTCTTCCTTCAGCTTCTCGATAATCTTAACCTCTGTGGCAATGCTGGCGTGATCCGTTCCTGGCTGCCATAATGCATTATATCCCTGCATCCTCTTAAACCGGATCAAAATATCCTGCATGGTATTGTCCAATGCATGCCCCATGTGAAGCTGTCCTGTAATGTTTGGGGGCGGAATCACAATGGTAAAAGGTGTTTTAGAATGATCTACCTCGGCATGAAAATACTTCTTATCCAGCCACTTCTGATAAAGTCTGTCCTCAATCCCCTTGGGATCGTAGGTTTTTGCAAGTTCTTTGCTCATAACTGTTCTCTCCTCTCTGTTATACTTGTCCGCAGGAATTTCTCTATCGTTTTCTTCCAACGAAAAAATCCCTTTACGGACAATTGTCTGTAAAGGGCGTATTTACGCGGTACCACCTTCATTTATCACTCAGTGATTTCAAGTCTGCTTTAAAATTCCGGCTTAAAATCCTATCCTTTAACGGGGATAAAACGTGAACGCTTACTTGGAACTACCATACAGGATATCATTTGTCTCTGCCAAACCGTTCCGTTCACCGCTCCGGCTCCAAAGCTACCTTCCGCATTCCTTTTCCTGAGATCTCACAGCGCCGCACTAATCATGCGGGATCTCTTCTCTGAAGGGCAGGTAATGCGTACTCCTCTTCTTCAACGCCTTTGAAATTAAGATAATCTTATCTTAGTTGCCGCCTTAACTTTTGTCAAGACAGATTTTCTCCAAAAATACTGTTCCCATACAAAATGATGCAAAAATGATGCAACTTTGATGCTATTATGATGCAAAAATGATGCAACTTTGATGGGATGTCATTGTACAGTAGATACAGACGAAAAACAATCAACATTCAGAAAGGTATGAACAAGATGAAAAAACACCAAAGACTACTCTGCTTTCTTTTGACACTACTGATTCTTCTGGCAAACACTCCAACCGTTTACGCGGCGGAAAGTGAAACCAAAAACGAAGATAAAACCGCTTCTCCATATTTTTATGTGGAAAGCAGTGAAATAGGCGTAGACAGTTTCCCTCTAAAAGATACCAGTGTAACGGCAAATATTGAAGGTGTTGTTGCCGATATTCATGTGGTACAAACCTACGCAAACGAAGGCACTGCTCCTATCAATGCCTGTTATCTTTTCCCAGCTTCCACTAAGGTCACGGTTCATGGAATGCAGATGCAGATTGGTGATCAAACCGTAACTGCTGTCATCAAGGAGAAAGAAGAGGCCAAGCAGGAATTTGAAGCAGCAAAAAGCAAGGGCAAGAGCGCTTCTATGCTATCCGAAGAGCGGGCAAATGTATTCAGTATGGATATTGCCAACATTATGCCCGGCGATGAGGTACGCATTGATCTCCATTATACGGAAATGATCACGCCCACGGAAGGCACCTATCAATTTGTTTTCCCTACAGTTGTCGGTCCCCGCTATAAAGGTCCCGTGAAAGACGACAGTGGCAACCGGGATGAGTGGGCAGCTGCTCCTTATCTTACAGAAGGGACCCTTCCCACTGCCGGATACAATATTAATGTCACAGTTTCCGCCGGAGTTCCTATTTCCGCGCTGTCCAGCAGTTCACACCAAGTCAACATTGCATGGGATGATAGTTCCATAGCCCATATCTCTCTGACAAATCCTCTGGAATATGCCGGAAACCGAGACTTTATACTTGACTATAAGCTTACCGGTGAAGACATCGGAACCGGATTAACATTGAATAAAGGGGAACAGGAAAACTTCTTTATGCTGATGGTACAGCCCCCGGAACGAACCGTACTTGCGGAAATTCCCTCCAGAGAATACATCTTTGTTCTGGATGTTTCCGGCTCCATGTCCGGTTTTCCTTTAGATACCGCAAAGGAACTAATGAAGAATCTGATTTCCGATTTGCGCGAGACAGACACTTTCAACCTGATTTTGTTCTCCGGAACCTCCTATCAGATGTCCGCCCGCTCCCTTCCTGCCACCAGCGAAAATATCACCAAGGCAGTCAAGCTGATCAGTGAACAAAGCGGGGCTGGTGGAACCGAACTATCCTCTGCACTTACGGACGCACTCGCTATCCCATCGGATAACGACACCGCCCGCAATATTGTTATCATTACCGATGGATATATTTCGGGAGAATCCGAAATCTTTCAGCTGATCAGCGAAAATATAAATCAGGCGGACTTCTTCTCCTTCGGGATCGGCTCTTCCGTTAACCGTTATCTGATCGAGGGAATTTCCAAGATCGGACAGGGAGAACCTTTTATCGTCACCGAGGCAAAAGAAGCCTCCGAAGCAGCAGACCGTTTCAATGCCTATATCCAGTCACCGGTTCTGACGGATATTCAAGTATCCTTTGAAGGATTTGACGCTTACGACATAGAGCCTGCTGCCCTACCTACCTTATATGCCCAAAAACCTCTCGTTCTGCTTGGAAAATGGAAAGGAGAACCTACCGGTACCATTAAGATTTCCGGAAAAACCGGCAATGGTGATTTCTTGCAAAGTATTTCTGTCGCCGATGCGGTATACGGACACAGCAATACCCTTGGATACCTGTGGGCCCGCAAGCGGGTAGAGCGCCTGACCGATTATGGAGTAAACGGAAACAACCCGGAGGTCAAAGAAGAGGTAACACAGCTGGGGCTGTCTTACCACATGATGACTCCTTATACTTCATTTATTGCCGTATTGGATACTGTACGAAACCCCGGCGCGGAAAGCACGGATGTGGACCAGCCTCTTCCCCTTCCTCTTTCTGTATCCAACCTGGCGGTAGGTTACCGGTCCGGTTCCGAACCGGGAGAAATGATTCTCCTTGCCGGCCTTGCCTTTATCCTGTTCATGCCATTTCTTTATAAAAAGATATACTTACTATTACAGAACCGAAAAAGGATGAGTCTATGAAAAAGCTTTCGTTTAAAACATTACTTAAAGACAATTGGATCTTCTATCTTTTAACAATACTTGCCGCACTGGCAATGAGATACTTTAGCCGGATAACAGACAGTGATGCCCTTTTATGGATACTTGCGCCCACCACACGGTGGGCCGGTATCCTTGGCGGAATCCATTTTGAATATCTCCCGCACATGGGTTATGTAAACCATTTTTATCGTTTTCTCATTGCTCCATCCTGCTCCGGAATTCGTTTTATGATGATTACCTTTCTTATGCTGATCTTTTCCTTTATACACAAGTTTTCTTCCAACCGGGCAAAAACCTTCTGGTTTGGCATTAGTGCTGTCTTTTCCTATCTGTTCACCATTTTTGTAAACGGAATCCGGATCACAACTGCCATTTACCTTCCCATTCCACTGGAAAAGGCAGGACTGCTAACGGGCTTACTTAACCCGGACAGACTTCATACACTGATCGGAACGGTTGTCTATTTTTCCTCTCTGTGTGTATTCTATCCTCTCGCTTCCTGCCTTTGCCAATATCTATTTGCGTTATTGTCGGATAAATGTGCCGACAGCTTTTCCTCTGCTTCCGAAACGGAATCCAGACTGCTTATCCCTGCATTCTGGTATCTTCTTGCGGTTTTGGTGATTCCTTTTGCAGGAAGAATTTTACGAAATGACTGGGAGGGTTTTGGCCCCTATGTACTGCTAGTTTCCGGCGCATGCATTATCATCCTTGCGGTTTCCCTGCTGATCCGCAGACTTTTTCCTCCTCACGCCTGAATCCGAATCTGATAGGACCGTTTCCACACCCCGCCTGGCGTCAGAAGATTTCCCCATTCCCGATCTGCCAGCTCCCCGGCAAAATTTTCGTGGTCGCATCTGCCATACCAGGGCTCAATGCAAATAAACGGAGCATTTTTGTGCGGGGGAGACCAGATTCCAAAAAGAGGCGCTTCCATGGTCACGGTAAGATAAGGGGTTCCCTCCGCTGTGCAAAGGGAAACCTCTTTTGCCTGATCATGCTCAATCACCAGCGCATCATAATCGAACAGGTTTTCCGTAATCGGAAGATATCCCTCTTTTAACTCATAGATATCCCTCTGATCCGTTGCAAGTCCTTTCTCCCCAATCCTGGTACTTGAAATCTCGCCCCGGGCGTCCAGATAAATCTGATAATCGGTCTGTTTCTTTCCCTCTTCAATAGGACAATTAAATGCCGGATGACCTCCAATGGAAAAGGGCAGTTCTTCCTGACCCGGATTTTCCACTTGCCAGAGCACTTCCACGCCCTCATCAAGAAGCTTATATCCCAGCTTTAAAATAAATTCATAGGGATATTTTTTCAGTGTTTCTTCACTGGACTTAAGCTCAAACCATATCTCATTCTCATCCTGAGAAACCAGTTCGAACTCCATGTCTCTTGCAAACCCGTGCTGAGACATTGGGTAAACCTCTCCTTTTGTTTTGTATTCCTTTTCTTTCAGACTGCCCACAAAGGGGAACAACACCGGTGATGTTCTTCCCCAAAACTGCGGATCTGCTTTCCACATGTACTCTGTTCCCGTGCTGAGCCTCTTTAGCGATTTCAGTTCAGCCCCATGGGAATTCACCAAAATAGAAACCTTTTCGTTTTTTAATTCATATACTGCCATAACACCCTCCTTTTATGTTAAAAAAGCCGCATAATCTATGCGGCTTTTACCCTCTTTACTAAGCAATCATATTTACCCGGTAGCTTTCCGCCGCCTTTTGCATCTGGAATAGATTCCTGTCATATTGCATAAAAGAAGCTTCCTGGGACTGGTTTACACCTTGCATATCCTTACCCACACCTGACATCACCGCCATAACATTTTCTCCCGCCGGCTTCATAATTCTGGCAGCATTCAGCCTTCCTGTCTGCATTTGCTTATTTAACACATCCGTGAAGTTCGCTGTCTGCCCTCTTCGAAGCGGATTTTCATTTAAATCCTCATCTGTAAGCCCCGAAAAGTCCGTCTTAGAGGAAACAAGATCATTTCCGATAGGCGATACTTTTGATAAGCTGTTACCGCTCAGTCTGTTTGTATTGTAAATAAAAGGTCTGAAATCCATAGCGCCTAACGCACCAATCCGCATAGGTATATCCCTCTTCTTTCTCTTCCGATACTGATCTTAGTGTAACACAAGATTTCCTTTATCTCAAGACTATTCTGTATTCGCCCGTCCTTTGCCATTACTATTAAACCTGGTATTTCCTTTTGATACTCACTGATCATCTCCGTCCATTTCTACGGCCTCCACATCTATGATCCTTTCTTTACCCTTTTTTACCTTAAAGACTCTTGATATGATCCACATGTCTGATAGGCCGTCATAGATCAGGAAAATTCCGATAAGCCTTACAATCATCTCCACCACAGAAAAAGGATTATAAATAAGAACGCCGCCCAATACGGTGGTCAAAACTCCCAGCAGGCAGGCAATCCACCACCCCTCATATCCGTCTTTTTTCAAATCAATTGCCTGAACAACATTATGTAAACCATGTATCACAATCAAAATACCAACAATCACCGGAACCGCCATAATAATCATTTCCGGTTTTACCAGAATCCATATACCTATTACGGATACAATGATTCCGAAAACCATCATTCCCTGCGAAGCAATACTTCTCTCTTTACTGATCAGGTACAGTAAAATCTGTATCACACCATAGACGAGCAGTACGATTCCAAGCATCATACACACAATCTGAGTGGTGGTTCCCGGCCAGATTAAAAGTACCAGCCCCAGCACCACGCATACCAGCGCCGATGCTGTATAATTTACTTTAAGTCCCTTTAAAAATTCTGTCATATTGTTCCCTCCTTTTGGTAATCACTTCCACAAAGGTATATACCCTATCTTTTCCGATAACAGAATCTGATCTTTTCAAACAGAATATAACATATATAACCAATTACTGCTCCCACGCAGTTTAACAAAATATCGTCCACATCAAAAGCGCCGAAAGCGCTGAACAACTGAAACACTTCAATGCCAAGAACAAACAAAAAGACATTCAAAAACATGATGAAAAAGTTTCTGCCCCTTTTAAACACATAAGGGAACAAGAACCCAAAGGGGATAAACACGGCTACATTCCCCACCAGATTCTCAAAACTGTTCAGCATATAAGAATAATTAATATACATGCGGATAGTTTTAAACAAGGTGAAGTTTGCTGTATCCAATCCCTCCAGTATCACATCCTTTTTCCAGGCCCCGGCAATCTCTTTAAGCTGAGCATAGGGATACTTGAAAATGATCAGCCGGATCACAAGCAAAAGATATAGTATGAATATCATGCGGAGTTTCCTGCTTCCGCCAGCCTTATCAGCCTTTTCCACTAATAGCGAACCTCCATTAAAGTGAGTCCCTTTGCAGGCACCAGTTCTCCTGCATTTTCTCTGCTGCCGGAAGCTAAAATGTCCGGCATTTCCTCCGGTTTTCTTTTGTGTGTTCCCACTTCTAAGAGTGTTCCCGTCAGTATTCTTACCATATGATATAAAAATCCGTTTCCGCTGTAGGTGAAGCGGATCTCATCGTCAATCCCCTGTCTCTTCATGGAAAAACTGCCGACTCTCTCGATCCGTATCTCCTCAATGGTTCGCACGGTAGATTTTTTCCCACGCTTGTTTGATGTAAATGCCTTAAAATCATGGGTGCCGAGAAAATGCGAAGCCGCCCGGCGCATCGCATCCACATCTACTTCTTCCGTAATCACATGTGCAAACCGCCGGTCAAATACATGGGGCAGTCCGGAACAGATTACACGGTAACAATAGGTCTTTCCCCTGGCATTAAGTCTGCTGTGAAAACGCTCGGAAGCCTTCTCCAAAGAAATAACGCCGATATCCTCCGGCAGATAGCGGTTTATATACTCTAACATCTCCTCCGGTGTCATTTCCGTATCCGCATGAAAATTCGCCACCTGTCCCAGCGCATGGACACCTGCATCCGTTCTTCCGGAGCCTTGTACCTCTATTTTCTGTTCAGTCATTTTTGACAACAGCGCTTCCAGCTTTCCCTGAATGGTATTGTCCGTACTATCCTGCCTCTGCCAGCCCTGATATCTGGTTCCCTCATATTGGAGCGTCATCTTAAAATTGCTCAATTACGCTACCTCCCAGGGATTTTCCCTGCCTTCCGCAAAATATTTACAGCCGAGAAGCGAATCCCTGACTACTGTCTTTACGCAGTCATCCGTATAAAAAGCCATATGATGGCTTACCGTAACATTCGGAAACCCCCGAAGGACAGCAAGCTCTCTGTTATTTAGTATATCTGATTTATGGTCATAATAATACAAACCAAACTCATTTTCTACCACATCCAATCCGGCACCGCCGACTTTTCCTGATTCGATCCCCTGTATCAGCGCCTCGGAATCAATCAGTCCGCCCCGCGCTGTGTTGACAATCATCACACCGTCCTTCATTCGGGAAATCGCCTCCTGATCGATCATATGGTAATTATCATCAGTCAATGGCGCATGCAAAGTGATTACATCAGCATTTTTCCACATTTCGTCAAGAGTGACATAGGGAACACCGCTTTCCTTTACCTCCGCACTCTCATACAAATCATAAGCAAGAAGCTTACAGCCAAAGCCGGAAAGATTCTTTAGAACTGTTTTTCCGATTCGTCCCGTGCCGATAACGCCTACGGTCAGATCTTTTAACTCCCGCCCTTGAATCCCGCATAGTGAATAATCCTGAATATTTGTGCGCTCCAGAATCCGCTTCATCTTTCTAATTGTCATCAAGATCAGCATAACTGCGTAATCGGCTACGCCGCACGGTCCATAGGGTGCGTTGGCAACCGTCATTCCAAGCTCTTTTGCCGCTTTCACATCAATATGATCATAACCTATCGTTCTTGTCGTTATGTACTTTACGCCATAATCTGCAAACACCTTTAATAGATCTGCCGGCATTTTGGAGGTGATAATATCAATACACTCACTTTCCTTTGCCAATGCCGCATTTTCCGTATTCGGCGCATCAGGACACAAAATCAGCTCAATTCCTAATTCCTTTCCATATTGCTCAAACAGTGCTTTTTCATCAAAAGCCCTGCAATTATAAACCGTTACTTTCATCCTTCGCTTAACTTCCTTTCTGACTTTTTTCCTTTTCTTTCTCCTGCTCCGCTTTAAAACGCCGCTTCTCCCTCTCTCTGTAAATGCGCACTGCCTCCATATCCTCATAATTCAAATGACGGAAATTGCTGACGCTGGCATACAAAATTTTCAGGCTGTTGAGAAACGTATCAAAAACCCCTTCCTCATACATATTAAGCACAATAATACCAATAGGAACTGCAATAATCATTCCCACTACACCAGCCGCTTTATACCCCACAAACAGAAGAATCAATGTAGGGATTGGAGAAAGTCCTACGGAATCTCCCACAATTTTAGGTTGTATCAGCTGTCTTGCAAGCTGCCCTACACCCCAAATGACCAGCAGACCGATCACCATGGTATAGTCACCACTAAAAAACTTTACCGCAGCCCATGGCAACAGTACAGTTCCCGTTCCAAAAAAGGGGAGGAGATCCAAAAAAGCAACTCCAATGGCTATTAAAAACGAGTAACGCACCCGCAGGATCATAAATCCTACAACCAGCAGTATATACATCCACAGTTCAATTTTTAGCTGTGCTTTGAAATAACCACCCACTGCTCTGCGCAGCCCGCGCCTCACCAAACGGAAACGGTCAATGATGGTATCCGGCAGTACCTTGGCAAAAAGATCCGAAATATACTCCCTGTCAGCAACAAACAAATAAGAGGACAGAAGGCACATAATGATTCCGATGATAATGGAAGGAATATTCTGGGCAAAACGACTGAGAGCCTCCAGGGTAGGACTGCTTAAACTTCCTACAAAGCCACCCAGATATTCCCCAATATTTGCGGTAAATCCACTGATTGCCACACTCACTTCCTTAGGCAGAAAGCGCATTCCCACTTCCAGCTTTTCTCCTACCTGCGCAAAATCCTGTTGAACGCTTTCCCATATTTCCGGGACTTCGCCAATAAACTCAATTGCCTGCTCCGTCAGCTTGGCACAGGTCATGTATCCGGCAAAAATAACCAGTGCAATAACCGCAATAATCACAAATGCGGAACCAGCTTTCCTTTTAACTCGAAACGTTTTTTCCAAAAAGTGTACCAGAGGACTGGCTATCAGGGCAATGATCCATCCCACCACAAAAGGCATAAAATAGACCACCAGTCTGGGCACTACAAAGATAAATAACAAAATCAACACAAGAATAATGGACAAATTAATCAACACTTTTAAATAAGTCCGCAGCTTCGTTTTATCACTCATCGTTCGCCTCCCCGGCTTCCAAGTAGGAGTCCAAAAGCTCATAAATCTCCTCACGTCCCTGCTTTGTCAATGAAGAGTAAGGAATTATAATCGTATTTTTCACTACCTTAAGGCCTTCACGGATCATTTTAACATGCTTCTGTATCTGACTTCTGTTGATCTTATCCAGTTTTGTCGCAATAATAATCGGCTCAAATCCCTGATGCAGAATCCAGTCGTACATAAGCCGGTCATTTCCCGAAGGTTCATGTCGAATATCAATCAGGAGAAATACAGCCTTAAGCTGCCTGGACTGATGAAGATAGTTTTCGATCATCTTTCCCCATTTTGCCTTCTCCTGTTCGCTCACTTTGGCATAGCCGTAACCCGGAAGATCCACAAAATACATCTGTTCATTGATATTATAAAAGTTGATGGTCTGGGTTTTTCCCGGCTGCGCGCTGGTACGCGCCAATGCTTTTCGATTCATCAGCCCGTTGATCAAAGAGGATTTTCCAACATTACTCTTACCTGCAAAGGCAAACTCCATAAGCTCATTTTCGGGCAGCTTGCTTGTGACCCCACAGACCGTTTCCAGATTTACACTCTTTATTACCATATTCAATCCAGCCCCTTTACCAGTGCGCGTTTTAAAATATCCTTCATATCCTTCACATATGTGATTACAATTCCCTCCCTGATCTCCTCAGAGATTTCCTCCACATCCTTCCGGTTTTCAAAGGGAACCAGTACCTCCTTGATTCCTGCCATTTTGGCTGCCAGCAGCTTTTCTTTTAATCCCCCGATGGGAAGGGCTCTTCCACGCAGCGTGACCTCTCCGGTCATGGCAAGGTCACTGCGTACTTCTTTTTCCGTGATTGCGGAAAACAGGGCTGTCGCCATGGTAACTCCCGCAGACGGTCCATCCTTGGGCACTGCCCCCTGGGGAATATGTATATGAAAATCATTTTCTTTAAAAACTTCCGGACGAATTCCGTATTTTTCACCGATGGATCTGACATAACTCATTCCGATCATAGCAGATTCCTTCATTACATCTCCCATCTGCCCGGTCAGCTCCACTTCGCCCTTACCAGGCATCCGGTTCACTTCGATCTGCAGGGTATCTCCTCCCACACTGGTCCATGCCAGTCCGCGGACAATACCAATCTGCGGCTTCCGGTTCGCCTTATCCAGCATATACTTCCTTTTTCCCAGATAATGCTCCAAACCTGCTGCCGTGACATTGATCTTAGACAGTTCTTCACCGGCCTCCTGCTTTTCCAGAATCTCAATCGCCGCTTTGCGCAGGATATCCCCGATCTTCCGCTCCAACTCGCGGACACCTGCCTCTTTGGTATAATAAGTAATAATATTCTTAAGCGCACTATCCTGAATAGACAACATCTTTCTGGTGATGCCGTTTTTCTCCATCTGCTTTTTCACCAGATGCTCCTTGGCAATATGGAACTTTTCATTTTCCGTATAACTGCTCACCTCGATGATCTCCATACGGTCCAAAAGCGGTCTGGGGATAGTCTGGGTGGTATTAGCGGTTGCTATAAAAAGCACCTCCGAAAGATCCAGAGGAATCTCCACATAGTGATCCCGGAATTTAATGTTCTGCTCTCCGTCCAAAACCTCCAAAAGGGCGGAAAAAGTATCTCCCTTATAATCATTGCTCACCTTGTCAATCTCGTCAAGAAGCATCAAAGGATTTTTGACGCCTGCCTGCTTTAAACCGGTAGCGATCCTCCCCGGCATAGCTCCCACATAAGTCTTCCTGTGCCCTCTTATCTCCGCTTCGTCCCGTACGCCGCCAAGACAGATCCGCACATATTTTTTATTCAGCGCTCTGGCTACACTTCTGGCAATGGAAGTCTTGCCGGTTCCTGGAGGTCCCACCAGACAAATGATAGGGCTCTGCCCCTTTTCTGTCAGACAGCGTACTGCCAAAAACTCCAAAATACGCTCTTTTACCTTGGACAGCCCGTAATGATCCTGTTCCAGAATTTCTCTGGCATGCTGTATACTGCGATTATCAGTTGATGCCTTATCCCAGGGAAGATCCAGCAAGGTTTCAATATATCCCCGCTCCACGGCGCTCTCGGAGCTGCTTCCAGAAAGACTTTTAAAACGGGAAATCTCCTTTTGAATTTTTTCCTTCACCTTATCCGGTGCCTGAAGGGCTGCAAGGCTCTCCTCAAACTGATCCGCATCGGAAAAAGAACCGTCCTCGCCAAGTTCATCCTTGATATAACGAAGCTGCTCCCGAAGCAGATATTCCTTTTGATTCTTTTCTACCCGGCCTTTAATTTTGGCAGTGATTTCTTCTCTCGCACGGGCAATCTCTATCTCCTGCTGCAGCAGGTCAATTAAGATCTCATATCTTTCATGAATATCCAAAGTTTCCAGCAGCATCTGCTTTTTCTCAAAATCGACGGGCATGTTCATAGCAATCTGATCGATCAGTTGTTCCAGACTTTTTACCCGTGTATAACGCTGCAATGCATTTTTATCCAACTTCGGATAATGGGCTGCAAATTGCGCAAACATTTCCTTAAGCTGACGAAGCATCGCTTCCTGACGGATTTTTTCTTCCTCATCCGTCTCCTCTGTCATGATCTCCTCCACAAACGCCTCCGGAAATCCGCTCTGTTCCTCATTGAAATCATGTAATATTCCCCGGCATTTGCCTTCCACCAGTACCCTGACAATCTGATTCGGCATTTTGGTGATCTGCTTGATCTGGGCAATCGTTCCTACGTGGAATAATTGCTCCTTTTTCGGGTTATCCGCGCTGCCGTCTTTTTGAGAGATCAAAAAAATCCTTCCCTGACTGTGCATGGCTCTTTCCAGTGCCTGAATTGATTTTTCCCTGTTCAGTTCAAAATGGATAACCGCCCCCGGCATAATCGTCATTCCTTTAAGCGGAATAACGGGCAACTGCTGAAGCTGCTCTTTTTCTGTTATTTTATCACTCATATTTTAACCTCTTATATACACAAAATGCCGCCATATGGCGGCATTCGCTATTTTGCTCTTTTAAGCACTTCACGATGTATCAATAAAGGTTCACTGGCACCTTCCACCGCACCCTTTGTGATAACACACTCTTCAATTGTATCGTCAGACGGAATCCGGAACATCACATCCATCATAACCTTTTCCATGATGGAACGAAGTCCTCTTGCGCCTGTCTTGCGCTCAAATGCCTGCTTTGCAATAGCTTCTACCGCATCCTCTTCAAAAGAAAGTCTCACATCATCATAACCGAAAAGCTTCTGATATTGTTTAACCAAAGCGCTCTTAGGTTCCGTCAAAATTCGAATAAGCGCCTCCTGATCAAGTCCTCTGAGAGCTACATTGATAGGCACACGTCCCACAAACTCAGGAATCACTCCGTACTTCACCAGATCCTGAGGTATTACCTCCTGTAACAGATCACTGATCTCACGGTTGCTCTTGCTTGAAATCTCCGCATCAAACCCGATAGAATTGCGGTTTAACCTGTTCTCCACGATCTTTTCCAAGCCATCAAAAGCTCCACCGCAGATAAACAAAATATTGGTAGTATCAATCTGAATTAGTTCCTGGTGAGGATGCTTTCTGCCCCCCTGAGGCGGCACGCTTGCCACAGTTCCTTCAATCAGTTTGAGCAGCGCCTGCTGCACTCCCTCTCCGGATACATCTCTGGTAATCGAAACATTTTCGCTCTTTTTGGTGATCTTGTCGATCTCATCAATATATACGATCCCGAGCTGCGCGCGATCTACATCGTAATCCGCCGCCTGTATCAGTTTCAGCAGGATGTTCTCCACATCCTCCCCCACATAACCGGCCTCTGTCAATGTAGTTGCATCTGCAATCGCAAAAGGAACGTTAATTATTTTTGCCAAAGTCTGAGCAAGATAGGTTTTTCCCGATCCGGTAGGCCCTAACATAATGATATTACTTTTTTGAAGTTCCACATCATCCATGTCCTTAGGCGCCGTCACCCGCTTATAATGGTTGTATACTGCAACGGAAAGAACCTTTTTTGCCTCTTCCTGTCCAATCACATAATCATCCAGGAAATTTTTGATTTCAATCGGTTTTAAGAGATTGATGTCAAGTTCCTCTTCTCCCAGTTCATCCTCATATTCTTCTTCTACAATGTCCGCGCAAATCTCCACGCATTCATCACAGATATAGACCCCTGCAGGGCCTGCAATCAATTTTCTTACCTGATCCTGTGTCTTATTACAAAAAGAACACCTGATATTATCCGAATTTCTGCCTGCCATTTTTCTATCCATGCACCTTTCCATGACCACAGCCCTGTACCTAACGCACAAGGCCGCTTCTGAAAAATTATTCTTTTATTTGTCATCAGGACGCTTATAGAGAATTCTGTCAATCAAACCATACTCCTTGGCTTCCTCCGCCGTCATCCAGTTATCTCTCTCTGTGTCCGCCGCAATCACATCATAATCCTTGCCGGTATTCTCAGCCAGGATCCTGTTCAGCTTTTGTTTGGTCTGTAAAATATGCTTTGCCGCAATCTCAATTTCAGTAGCTTGCCCCTGTGCACCTCCGAGAGGCTGGTGAATCATGATCTCCGCATTCGGAAGAGCCATTCTCTTTCCTTTGGCTCCGCCAGCCAAAAGAAAAGCTCCCATGCTTGCCGCCATACCCATACAGTTCGTAGCAACATCACATTTAATATACTGCATGGTATCATAAATTGCCATACCTGCAGTCACGCTTCCTCCTGGGCTGTTAATATAGAACTGAATATCCTTCTCCGGATCTTCCGCTTCCAAAAACAACAGCTGCGCCACAACCAGGCTGGCAGTCACATCATTGACTTCCTCACCCAGAAAGATGATCCTTTCCTTTAAAAGCCTGGAATAAATATCGTAAGAACGTTCCCCCCTACTGGTCTGTTCAATGACATAAGGCACTAAACTCATTTTACAATCCTCCAATCCCGCTTTGCCCTGCAAATGAGGGCATCAGCATCAATCCCTGCTCTGTCTTATTTTTCTTTTGCATGTTCTACAGCAAATTCAGCCGCTTTACGGACTGCAATGTCCTGCTTGATCTGCTGTACGCTCTTCTCAGGAAGCAGTTCTTTAACTTTTTCTACTTCCATCTGATAAACCTCAGCCATGCTCTTTAATTCTTCTTCGTATTCTTCCTCGCTTACTTCGATCTTCTCTGCCTTAACGATTGCTTCCAGAACCAGCCTTGACTTAATTCTAACCTCTGCCTGAGGCTTCACCTGCTCAATCAACTTATCATAGGTAGCTCCCGTAAACTGGAAGTACTGCTCCATTGATAAGCCCTGCATCTGCATTCTCTGGGCAAACTCATCAATCATCTGTCTCTGCTGTGTTTCCAGCATGGGCCCGGGTATTTCCATATCGGAGTCTTTAACGATCGCCTCAATTACTGCTGACTCTTTTGTCTCCTTTGCCTCTTTAACCTTCTTCTCTGTCAGTTTATCCTTAACATCCGCCTTATATTCCGCAAGAGTATCAAATTCGGAAACTTCGCTTGCAAATTCATCGTCAAGCTCCGGAAGTTCCTTCTCTTTGATTTCCTTGACGGTACATTTAAACACAGCTGCCTTACCCTGTAACTCTGATGCCTGATAATCTTCCGGGAATGTTACATTTACTTCCACTTCCTTGCCGATCTCTGCTCCTACAAGCTGCTCTTCAAAACCGGGAATAAATGCACCGGAACCAATGGTGAGAGGATAATTCTCGCCCTTGCCACCCTCAAAAGCAACGTCATCTACAAATCCCTCAAAGTCAATGATAGTCATATCGCCATCCTTGACAGCTCTGTCGGTAACTTCGATATTTCTTGCGTTGTTTTCTCTCTCTCTGTTGATTTCAGCATCCACCTCTTCATCCGTTACTTCTGTGTCTACTTTCTCAACCTTCACACCTTTATACTTACCCAGTTTTACTTCGGGCTTTAATGCAACCAGTGCTGTAAAAATGAAGGGCTTTCCTTTTTCGATCTGGGTTACATCAATTTCCGGTGAAGATACAATATCTTCTTCGCACTCGTCTAATGCCTTCTCATACTCCTGCGGAATCAGCTCATTTGCCGCATCCTCATAGAAAATAGACGGGCCATACATCTTCTCTATCATCTGACGGGGCACCTTGCCCTTACGGAAGCCGGGAACACTGATCTTATTTTTATTTTTCTGAAATGCATTCTCCAATGCCTTTTCCAGTTCCTCCGCCGAAGTCTCAATGGTGAGCTTTGCCATGCTGTTTTCCAGTTTCTCAATCTGTACACTCATCTAAGTACATCCTCCTTAATAAATCCTGTATTCTTTTATCGCTCTATGGCCTGAAAGCCGATTCTGTATCATGATTTCCGACTGACACACCTACTGCTGTAGCGAATTTTAAGCACACTTACAGTCATTATGCGATTATAACATATCTAAAATCAAAATACAAACCCTTTCTCACTACATTTCGGTCTTTGTTTTCCACTTCTCCAAGATTGTTTCACAGAGCTCTACGTCAACCTCCTCCACTGCTTCCTTCAGATCATCAAACATTTCATGCTGCCAGCCCTCATAGTGATACTGTCCCATCTTTCCAATCGCCTCTTCCATCCGGTCCATGTCCAAATCATCAAGAGCACCTTCCATATCCTGGAAACATTCTAAAAGTATTGCCTCCGAAATTTCCTCTTTTCCTTCCTCATCCTCCTCTTCCTCTGCGCAAAAAGGCTCCAACACCGGCAGATAGTCAAGGTACTGTGTAATCATCGCATCTGTATCCTGATATATGGTTTCCAGATTTCTTGCGTTTCCGGCAATTTCCAAAGCTGCCGCCTTTTCAGACAAGGACAGCGCCCCAATCTGTTTAGCTGCATTTTTAAGCGCATGGACTTCCACGGTATAATCGGTCCAATTCTCCTGTTCCACCAGTGTTTGAATGAGTTTTGCTTTCTTTTCTATGCTGCGGTAAAATACCGTTAACACCTTCCAGAACAGTTCCTCACTGACCAGTAAATTGATTGCAGACTTCACATCCAGATCGCCCACAATAATAGAGGATTCATCCTTTTCTTTCTTTTCAAAGATCCGGTTGTCGTAAACCCTTTGAATCTTTTCAGCCGGAAGCCATTGCTTTACCTTAGCCACCAGCATCCGAATCTCAATAGGCTTTGCCACAAAGTCATTCATTCCCTCCCGGCAGAACATTTCCTTGGTTCCTTCCACCGCATTGGCTGTAAGAGCAATAATCGGAACATCATTATACTCCGAATGAAACCGCCGAATGATGTGAGTGGTCTCTACCCCATCTAATTCCGGCATCATATGATCCATAAATACAATATCATAATGGAAGGATGCGGTCTTCTCGATTGCCTCCTTGCCACTGATAGCCGTATCAATATTCATTTTCAGCGGTTCTAAAAGTCCTTCTGCTACTGTCAGATTCACTGCATTGTCATCCACAATTAAAACATGAGCTTCCGGAGCAATAAAGTCATATTCTTTTTCCTGCATATCTTCTGAAAAATACAGTTCTTTCCCATTTAAAATAGTCGCTATGTTTAATATGAAAAGCGGCTTTTTCATGATCAGCAGATTAGGTATCTCTAAATTAACATGATCATCGAAATTGATCAGCAAAACCGCCGTAACATCCGGATTCTGAAGTACAAACCCCTCCACTGCCTGCGTAAACATAGGATATTCTATGAAAAGAACCAGCCTTCTTTCACTGGAAAAACTCAAAAGATCCCTGGCGGACGATAGTCGAACGCTGTCTATACCCAGTGCTTCGGCATCTGAATACAAGTTCTCCCTGACGTATGGATTGGAGATCAGCCCAGCTATCAATATCTTTTCTGGTTCCTGCACACTGATGCTTAGCGTTCTGTCCACAACCTTCTGAGGGATGACAAAAGAAAAACGACTTCCCTTCCCGTATTCGGTTTCTAACCGGATGTCTCCTTCCATCAAATCCAAAAGCCGTTTTGAAATGGCAAGCCCCAAGCCGGTTCCCTCAATATTGCGGTTTCTTTTACTGTCCACCTGCTGGAAAGACTGGAACAGCTTTCCAATATCTTCCTCTTTAATACCGATACCGGTATCTTCCACCGAAATCTGAAGCTGGATTCTTCCATCTGCCATCTCCACATTGTCCATCTTTATGACTATTTTTCCCTGCGGAGTAAACTTTGCGGCATTGTTAGCCAGGTTTAAAAGCACCTGTTTGATTCGGATACTGTCACCGAGCAATTTATTAGGCAGACTGGGATCAATATCCAAAATCAGTTCCACATCCTTATCTCTCAGTCTTGTCATAATGATATTGGCGACATCATAGACGATTGACATCGGTTCATACTCTTCTTCAACAATGTCCATCTTTCCGGATTCGATCTTGGAAAAGTCCAGAATATCATTAATAATAGTGAGCAGCGATCTACCGGCTTCCTTAATCTGCATAATGTAATCTCTTGCAGCAGAAGGCAGTTCTTCTCTGAGAGCCATTTCCGCCATACCAATCACCGCATTCATAGGTGTCCGGATCTCATGACTCATATTAGCAAGGAAATCCGATTTCATATTTCCTGACCGTTCCAATTCCACATTGCTCTTATAAACCAGATACTTGTTGTAAGCCATATTAGACAACGTATCAACAATCGTATACAAAAACCTGGCGGCCTTGTCAATTTCATCCTGACTGATCACATTAACGCTCCCGGCCGCTTCCAAATATTCCTCCGGCTCTACGCCGATTTCCTCCGCTATTTCTCTCACCGGTTCCGGATCTGGTATACTGATAAAAACATGCCCACCGATAAAGCTGCCCACAAATTTACCGCCCGCCATAATTGGCGCTATAAATTCAATAAGTCCTGCGTGACAAAAATAAACTGCCGCCTTCCCGGATTCCATCACCTGTTCCGCGCCCTTTTGGTAGCACTGCTCACAGCGCATACACCCTTCCTTAGAGGCTCTGGTATATTTCACGCAAAAATCGGGAATGCTAGATCCGGAAGTTACCGGCACACCGTCTGCCTCCCTGACAATCGCTGCCATACCTGTCATCTCTGTGAAATCATCCTGTAATTTCTGTAGCATTTCTATATCAATCAAATCGGCCAAACGCAACTCATTGCCCGTCCCCATACGCGGTTCTCTCCTCTCAGCCACTTTTTCGCTTTTAACCAATGACCTTTCCAATTGCCTCCATCAGCTTCCCCCGCTGAATCGGCTTTAACAGATAGCTCTGCGGTTTAAGCGCAAGCGCTTCCTGTATTTTTTTACCTTCTGTAACGCCGGTAAGAAAAATAACTGGAATATCTCTGGTATCCACAGAAGCACGCAACTGTTCCAAAACAGCAGGTCCATTTTCCCCTGGCATCTCATAATCCAGCAAAATAAGATCTGTCTGTTTTCTTTCCAAAAATTTTAGGGCAATCTTCCCATTGAGTGCAGTTGCTACATCGTATTTCTCATGCAAATATTCCTTCATAAGCTTCAGCATCATCGCATCATCGTCCACGATTAGCACATGCTTCCTGCGTGTGCTTCCTGCTTCCAGTAAGTCAAGTTTCCTTTCCAGTGCGTAAATCATCTCCTCATAAGCCTCATCCGATGTTAGAGCTTCCCTTATCAGACTGTCACTTAATTCCCGTCTTTTCGTCGTTCTGGGAACATCAGAAGCTGGCATGGCTGTGCTTCCCGTCAGTGCACCAGATTTGGCAGCGCTTGTATTTGCATTTCCTGCCGGAGCTGACGGCTTGACAGCACTTGCATTAACATTCCCTGCTGGAACTGACGGCTTGACAGCACTTGCATTTACATTGTCTACAGCTGCTTTTGATTTTTGGATCAGCTTAATAATCTCCTCTCTGACAACATTGGCAGTAAGAGGCAGATATAGTGTTAAATCCGAAACTCCCGGAGCATCAGCTTCAAACTGTGCACAATCCTCCTTTGCTCCAATTGTTACAAAGGATGCACCATTTTGTGACAACCTGCGTTTGATACTAGCCACCTTATTAATACGCTCTTGTGATTCTTTATAAAGGCAGTATACAAAAATATCCGGCGCAAAGTAGTTCATATGTCCAGCCATATCCTCATAACGGCTGGATGTGCTCAAAACTTCAAACTGATCACCCATTTTCGTAAAGAAACCATCTATAACAGGATCATTCTTCCCTGTAATAAGAACCTTGTACTTCATAGTAGTCCCTCCATAATCAAAATCTATTTTTATTTCCTGCGGTGCACCGGCTAACAAACAAATGCGCCAAAAGCCTGCCTCGAAAGACCTCTTTAAAAGACAATTATCTCTATTTGGCTTTAAATGTCCTCTCGGCCAATACATTTTCATAAAAATCCAAGTAACGAATCACCAGCGTGCTGGCACCGCTTCGTCCAATTACCTCGTCAAAGGCTTCCACCACTTCCCCGAAATTATCTGCATAATTCTCCAATTGTTCTTCTAATAAGGCACCTATACCTTTTACCTCCATGCCCTCCGGACATTTCAACTCCATGGTAAGGTCATTCCCCTTTGCGTTCATGCGGAACTCAAACCCTTCTAAAGAATCAGCAGCAAAACCGGCATCTAACTCCGCCCTCACCTCTGGGTCATTGATGTATTCTTCTATGGTAGAATAAACTTTTTCTTCTGGCTGTATTTCACTGGTCATAGATTCTGGAGTATTTTCAGTAATCTTCTCTTCCTCCCCCGACTGCGCATCCACTGCCGCTTCAGTCAGATCAGGAATCACAAATACCTGACCAGCATAGATAAGATTCGGGTTTTTGATTGCAGCCTGGTTTGCTTCATAAATAACTTCCCACAGTGCTTCATCTCCATACACCTTCTGAGCAATCTTCTTCAAATAGTCACCACTTTCCACGGTATAGCTTTCCGCCGCATAAACCCCTGTTCCTGCGAACAATACGGTGATGACAGTAAAAAACACGATCAACCTTTTCATCCAGTTTTTTCTCATAGTATCTTTTCCCTTTCTTTTCTTGCCATATAGGCTGCTTTGCTGGTTTCTATTCACTTTCTCCAACATAAATTTACCGAATTAGAGTACACTTGTCAATTGCTATGCTTCATTTTAAGGGATATTTACTGGGAAATAAGAATCTTCCTATCTATAACTCAATGGACGCAATGTCCTGCAAGTCGACCTTATGTACAAAAAAGGTGCTTTTGAGTCTATAACTCAAAAACACCTTCTTGATTACGATAAAACTGTTGCTTACTGCGCCTTAAAAGACTTTTCAACAAGCAAATTACCTTCTCCGTCCAGATACCGTACAATAACCGTACATGCACCCTCCTGACCGATTGCTTCATCGAAAAATTCTGCCTGTACTTCAAAGACAGCATCCATACTCTCAAGCGATGCATCAAGCTGATCTACTACATCATCCACTAATTCCAAGCCAGGACCATACTGATAGGTCATTATAAAATCATTACCCTTTGCCTCAATGTTCATAGACATTTCCGAATCTGATACAGCTGAAGCCCGTTCTTCATAATTTGCCTTGACCTCAGGTTGATTGAAATAATCCTCAACAGTCTTATAATCACCTGCTTCTGCTTCTGCCTCAGATTCCACTTCCGGCTCTGCCTCAGGTTCTGCTTCCGGCTCTGTCTCAGGTTCCGCTTCTGGCTCTGCCTCAGGTTCTACCTGATTTTCATCTTCCGTTCCTGCTGTTTCTTCCACTTTGTCAGCATCTGACGGTACATCTGCTTCCTTAGACCCGCATGCGCTCATGGATAATGCCATTACCATAACTGCTGTTAATACAATTGATTTTAATGTTTTCCTTTTCATAATATACTCCTTTTTCTCAAAAAATCTCCACATTTATTTTAAACCTGTGGAGTTCTCGCAAAAAGAAATTTTACATAGAGTTCTGGTCTTTGTCAATATCAAAAATTATTACGTTAACATTTAGCCTGGGTATGTAATGTAACCACAAGACAGGCAGGGCATTCTATATCTGCCCTGCCTGCATTCCAACTTCTTTATTTCAATTTCCAAATATCTCTGTTATACTCCGCAATGGTCCGGTCAGATGAGAAGAAGCCTGCTTTTGCAATATTTACAAGCATCATCTTTTTCCATTTCTGGCGATCCTCGTAATCAGCCAGCGCCTGATCCTTCACCTTGATGTAGTCCTCTAAATCAAGCAAAGTCATAAACCAGTCTTTGCCGATCAGTTCCTTATAAAGACGGTTCAGATTCTCCTTATGCCCTACTTTAAGAGCCTTCTTACTAATAATGAAATCTACAGCTTCTTTGATCACCGGGCTCTTCTTATAATAATCCTTGGACACATAGTCTGCCTTAGCATAGTGTTCAATGACTGTCTCAGACTTCTCACCGAAAATATAAATATTATCGTCACCGACAAGTTCATGAATTTCCACATTTGCACCATCTGAGGTTCCCAGCGTAACCGCACCATTTAACATAAATTTCATGTTTCCAGTACCGGAAGCTTCCTTGGAGGCAAGTGAAATCTGCTCAGAAATATCACAGGCCGGAATCAGCTTCTCCGCATAGCTTACATTATAATTCTCCACCATAAGAACCGTCATATAGGGACTTACATCCGGATCATTATTTACAATCTCCTGAAGGACCAAAAGCAGGTGGATGATATCCTGTGCAATCACGTAGGCAGGAGCCGCCTTTGCTCCAAAAATGAAATTAATGGGTCTTTGGGGCTTCTTTCCACCCTTGATCTCCAAATATTTGTGAATAATATATAATGCATTCATCTGCTGACGCTTGTATTCATGAAGTCTCTTAATCTGAATATCAAAAATAGCATCGGGATTCAGATCCACGCCTTCTTTTTCCCTTACATAGGCAGCAAGCTCTTTCTTACGGTTCATCTTGATCTGTGCAAGCTGATCAAGAACTTCCTGATCCTCCTGATAATCAAGCAGCTTTTCCAGCTTATCCGCATCCTTCTTAAATCCGTCACCGATTTTCTCTGCCAGAAAAGCAGAAAGCTCATGATTACAACCAAGCAGCCATCTCCGGAAGGTTATGCCGTTGGTCTTATTATTAAACTTCTCCGGATAAAGCTTATAAAAAGCATTTAACTCAGTATCCTTTAAAATCTGTGTATGGATAGCCGCCACTCCGTTTACAGAAAAACCGTAGTGAATGTCAATATGAGCCATATGCACTTTCTTATCCTTATCAATGATCTGAACCGCAGGGTCCTTATACTTGGCAGCAACCCGCTTATTCAACTCTTTAATGTAAGGTACAAGCTGCGGAACCACCTTCTCCAGATATTTTAGCGGCCATTTCTCCAACGCTTCCGCCAAAATCGTGTGATTGGTATATGCACAGGTCTGACTCACAACCGCAATCGCTTCATCCATACTGAATGCTTTTTCCTCCACCAGGATTCGGATCAATTCCGGAATTACCATAGTCGGATGAGTATCGTTGATCTGGATAATGGCATGCTCATACATTTTTCGCAGATCATATTTCTTCTCCTTCATTTCACGGAGAATCAACTGTGCCGCATTGGATACCATAAAATATTGCTGATAGATACGGAGCAGATTACCGGCTTCATCGGAATCATCTGGATACAAAAACAAAGTCAGATTCTTCTCAATGGCTTCTTTATCAAAGTCAATCCCTTTCTTAACCAAACTTTCATCAACTGATTCAATGTCAAACAAACGAAGCTTATTAACACCGCTGTCATAACCTGCAACATCAATATCATAAAGTCTCGACACTACTTTTCTGTTGCCAAAATGTACGTCAAATGTCACATCTGTTTTGGTCAACCATGATTTTTCTTCAATCCAGTCATTCTTTTCCGCTGTCTGCAGCCTGTCTTTAAACTCCTGTTTAAAAAGACCAAAATGATAATTAAGTCCAATGCCTTCTCCCGGGAATCCTAAAGTTGCAATGGAATCAAGGAAGCATGCTGCAAGTCTCCCTAAACCGCCATTTCCAAGGGACGGCTCCGGCTCGATTTCTTCAATCACAGAAAGGCTTTTACCTTTGCTTGCCAGAATCTTTTCAACTTTCTCATAAATACCCAGGTTGATCAGATTATTGGATAAAAGCTTGCCAATCAAAAACTCGGCAGAAATATAATAAATCTTTTTTTCTCCCTCGTTACTGTCTGAAACTGCCATCAGCCGTTTTGCAAGAATCAGTACCACATAGTAAGTCTCCTGATCCGTCAGCTCTGCAACGCCCTTTCCAAACAGATCCTTTGCAATATCCTCCATCTGCGGTTCCAGGTTGAGCACCAAAATGTCCTTCTGTAAATTTGTTTGCGCTGCCATAATCTCCTCCTATTTAAAATGAATCCTTTCGTTTTCTTGAGTGTATCACAAGAAAAACGTTTTCCGCAAGTATTTTTCAACAGATAATATCTTCGTATTTCATTCTTATTAATGTATGCTCCATCTGAACGTTCCGCCCCTTCTCTCCGCTCATCAAAAGCTGCAATTCCTCCATCGATCTTTGGGATATTCCCGCAAAATCCTGCCCTACCGTATTCATCTGCTTTCCCACATATCCCATCAAAATAATACCATCAAATCCACATACCGGTCTGAAAATATCCATTTCGGTCAATGCTTTCATCGCTCCGATGGCCATCAGATCTGAAGCACACACCACTGCATCTTTATTTTTTGCATACCGCATAGTAATGTTCCTTGCCTGCAGTTCCGAAAATTCGCCATTTCTGACCATAACAGTCAATTCAAGATCCTTTGCCAAATCTTCCATTCCCTTCAGACGTTCATCAGAAACGTAGCCATTTCTCTTGCCCGCTATATACAAAATTCTTTTACAATTATTTTCCTCTATAGTTTTCTTTGCCACATCATACTGTGCCCTGCGATGGTCAATCCATACCGATGAGGTGCTTTCATTAACCAAAGGTGCATCCACCACCACACATTTAAACTTTTGGCTCGCCACAAGTCCATGCAGTACTTTATCTTCCTTGGATACACCATAGATAATGATTCCAGTTATACTTTGTGACTGAAGATACCGGATAAGCTCTTCCGTCGTTTTATTCTTAAACATAAAGAAAAAAAGTGTTATCACATCTAAGTTTAACTCCATTGCCTTATTAATGGCGCCGGAAATATACTGCAGCCCGATTTCGTCAATTGCCTGTGTTTTTTCATTCAAATTAATCAAAAGCGCCACACGTCCTGCCTGCTTAGAAGAAAGTGCTGCTGCCACTGAATTGGGGACAAAATTAAGCTCTTCCACAGCCCTGGCCACTCTTACTTTCATTTCTTCACTTACATTCGGATAATTATTGAGCACCTTTGATACCGTTGAGATCGCCACTCCCGCATGCTTTGCCACATCTTTAATTGATATCATAATCAAACCAACTTTCCATTTATGACCGCATAGGAAAATCCAGAGCTTCCTCTGGATTTTTCTGTCTATTTTAATACTTTTGAAATAACATCCTTTACATCATCCGGCTCATAAGGCTTTGTGATGAATTCTACTGCCCCATGCTTAATCGCCTGAATCATCTTTTCCTTTTGTCCTGCTGCCGTGATCATCACAACAAGTGCATCCTCATTGCACTTTTTGATAAGCTGAAGTGCCTCAATTCCATCTAACTTCGGCATGGTGATATCCAGGGTGACCAAATCCGGCTTAAGTTCTTTATATTTCAGATAGCCATCTTCTCCATCCACACCCTCTCCAATGATTGTATGTCCGGCAGTCTCCAAGATTTCTCTTAGAATCTTTCGCGATGTTCTTGAATCATCTACAATCAAAATATCTGCCATACTTTATGCCTCCTACTCCATTTCTATTTTTTGATCTATTGCTGCTGCTAAATGGATTTTCTGCCCCAAAATATGCAGGGGAACAACTATCATTTCCTCACTTCCGATTCCGCTGATCTGATCTGAAAACTCTGGCGGATACAATTCCATGGATACTCCCCCTTGACTAAGTGCTGTCGCATACAGACCATTGATACAATTTAAAAGCTCCCCGATTGCATCCAAAGCATCCATATTGACTTCCGGGAAATCTTCTTTTCCAAAAACGGAGGCAGCCGGAAGTAGTGCCTGTCCCTCGCCAGTCATAGCACAGGTAACGTTGTGCTCACCCTCAACAAACTGAATCGCACCGTTATCTGCATCACACTGCTTTGCCAGGTATCCCTTTTCCAAATAAATATCAGAATCAACACAACGGATCAACGTACGGATTGCTGTTCCGATCAAATTTAAGTATTTTTCTCCTTCAATTGGCATATACAGCGGAAGAATCCGATCCACGTCATTACTTTTCAAATCTTCCATGTCAGAGTAGGTGAAATTATGGTCTCTTTGAAAATCTATCATGTACTGCTCGAGCTGCTCGATAGTCAACAAGTCCTGATTTTCAAGGGTCTGGGCAAATATCAGATAGGCATTTCCCTGCTTCTTTAACAGCGCTTCTACCTGCCCTTCCGTCAGATATCCTTTTTCAATCGCTATATCACCAAAGCGCTTATCCATCACTGTCTGTAGTCTATTGACCTTATCAGTCTCTTCCTGTGTCATCAGACCTTCCGCAACCGCGATCAGACCTAATTTCACTCTTACTTTCCGCTGTTCTCTTATTAGATCCTTAAACTGCTCCAGAGTAATCACATTGTTCTCTACCAGATAGTTTCCCACGATATTTGACACCATAGCGCTCATCCCTCCTATGCAAAATCATATAATATTTTCCATATTTAGTCAAGAAAATAGCCAGCCTCCATGGCATGTCCTCCATTAGGAGGACACCCAAAGAAAGCCGGCCTGCATTACAATTGTTTATTTTCTAACCAAATGGCGCGGTACACCATTTACAAAAATAGGAAGAAGTTCGCCCATGATAAGAGGTCTTGCATACTTAATATAGCCATCATTCAAGCCGCATCCATCCTCTGTAATCCACTCAGCGGGTACTGGTCTCTCAACATTGGCAATAGCATGAATGTCATATGCGCTTGTCCCACACTGATAAGGATCATCACCATTTCTGTCCAGTGTAATCATCATACCGGTCTTTCCATCCTCTGCTGCCATAACAGCGTCATGTCCAACCTGGAATGCTTCATTGATATCAGTAAGAGAAGCAAGGTGTGTTGCCGCTCTCTGAAGTGTTGAGAACTCAATTGCTCTTGTCTTTAATCCTGTCTCCTCAGCAATCTTCTGTGCCAGATAAGCTGCTGTACCGGACATCTGCTTATGACCAAACGCATCCACTGCTACATTTTCATTAGCCAGCTCGCATACATAACGTCCGTCTGCAATATGAATACCCTCTGAAACTGCAATAACAACAGAAGACTTTGTCTCTGCAAGATGTTTTACTTTTGCCATAAATGCATCCATATCAAATACCTTCTCCGGAAGGTAGATTGCATCTGCACCGTTGCAGTCGTCACCCTTTGCCAGTGCTGCTGCTGCCGTAAGCCAGCCTGCATTACGTCCCATGATCTCTACAATACAGATAGTAGGTTTCTTAGCACCAAAGGACTCGTTATCACGAATTACTTCCTTTAAGCTGGTTGCAATATATTTTGCTGCGCTGCCATATCCGGGACAGTGATCCGTTACAGGCAGATCATTGTCAATAGTTTTGGGAACGCCCATAAATCTCTGTGTTTTGCCATGAGCTGCCGCATAATCGGATAACATCTTTACAGTATCCATGGAATCATTTCCACCGGCATAAAACAGACATTCAATATCATGCTTCTCCATGATCTCAAATACTTTCTCGTATACATCCTCATGTCCCTCAATCTTGGGCATTTTAAAACGGCATGAGCCTAAAAATGCGGAAGGAGTTCTCTTTAACAATTCGATTCCTGTAGGATCGTCAAGATACTCTTCCAGCTCAATCATTTTGTCCTCTAAAAATCCTTCAATACCATGAACCATACCGTATACTTTCTTAACGCCAAGCTTCTTTGCTGCTGCGTATACACCTGCTACAGATGAGTTGATTACGGCTGTAGGTCCGCCAGACTGTCCAACTACAATATTACCTTTCATTTTTCCTCCATTCTGCCGCCTTAGCGGCTTACACATACGGACTTATTTACAAGCAGCCTTCCTGCTGCCTGCACAATCACGATTATAACAAACTTTACCAGTGAAAACAATTGTTTATTTAATCTTTTGCAAAGTCTCCTTCGAAACAATCTTTTTAATATTCAGTAAAAACAGCATTGCAGCCATAGTTGCCGAAAGCACATCGGATATAGGTTCTGCATAATAAATTCCCATAACACCAAACTTAAGCGGCAATATCAGCGCCAATGGAACCAACAGAATCACCTTGCGGAATATAGCGATAAAGAAGGATATCTTCGCCTGTCCCAATGCCAGAAAGGTAGGCTGAATCCCCTGCTGAAGTCCAAAAACCAACATCCCACACATAAAAATGGGCATCATCTGCTCCACCAGGCGGATCAACGCTGCATCGTTTGTGAACATCCCTGCAAAAAATCCCGGGAAAATGATAATGAGAATCGTCGCTGATGCTGAAAACAGAAAACAACTGGTAATCATGCTGCGATATAATTTCTTTACCCTGTCAAAATTACCAGCCCCGAAATTATAACTGATAATTGGCTGCACACCCTGTGTAAAACCGCCCAACGGCGCTGCATACATTTGCATCACGCTTTGCATAATAGTCAGGGAACCCACATAAATATCTCCGCCGTACCTTTGTAATCCGCTGTTCAGTACAACGCTGATCAGGCTTTCCGTAGCCCGCATGATAAAGGGGGAAACGCCCAGCGCCATAACACTTCCGATAATATGCAGATCCGGTTTCATCGCCTCCGGTTTTATGGTAAGAGAGGAACGTTTACTGATCAGAAATCCCACTGTCCACAACGCGCTTAATGCCTGTGAGATCACGGTTGCTCTTGCTGCCCCCTTTACCCCCATCTGAAACCCGAAAATAAAGATCGGATCAAGGATAATATTGACAGCGGCACCGATCAAAACCGCAATCATTGCAATCCGTGACTGTCCCTGGGAAATGATAAAGGCATTCAAGCCCAGCGCCAACTCCACAAAAATGGTACCCAGCAGATAAATAGAAATGTAGTCTACCGCATATGGAATCGTGGCATCACTGGCTCCGAATAGATATAGCAGAGGCTTTTCAAAAGCATAAAAGAATCCCATCAACAACAGCGAAAAGAAAAGCAGCATAGAAACACCATTTCCAAGGATTTTTTCTGCCCGCTTTCTGTCACCTTTTCCAAGCCATATGGAAGCTAGCGGTGCTCCGCCCGCCCCTGCAAAAGCGGAAAATGCGGATATCAACGTAATGATCGGAAAAGTGACTCCCACTCCCGTCAGTGCCTCCATACCCACACCTTCAATATGTCCAATATAAATTCTGTCCACTATGTTATATAAAATATTTATGACCTGTGCCACGATAGAGGGCACTGCCATACCGATCATCAATCTACCGATGGGTTCCGTTCCCATCCGCTTTTCTTTGTCCTGCTGCATAGTTATCTCCCGGCTTTCTTATCATATAAAAAAGAATCCTGCTTGCAGGATTCTCCGCCTGCGGCGAACCGCGCTTCTTACAATTTACATTATAGCAAAGCAGTTATTTGTGTTCAAGACTTATCTCACCCACTAAGTTAACGTTTAGTTAGGGAATGCGTATGTGAAACGGCCGCACAGAATAAAATAAATCCTACGTCACCACGCTTGATAAAGCGTGCGCGAATTGGTTCCTTAAGGATTTATTTTATTCTGTGCTGGGTTGTTGAATGACGCAAAGCACAACTGGCAACTTCACTAAGGTCGAAAGTTCCACTTTTTAACAAATAGCCAGACAGTGGGTTGGGCGGCTATAGTGGAGTTTTTAGCAGGTTTTCTGTTAGCCAATAATTTAACCCGGATAGAAATCAAATTCTTTAGGAGCCCTTTAAAAAGCGTCAGCACTTAGTGAGGTTTTTTCGAACTTAGTGCTGCTACGCTTTTTATAGAACGAGAGTGGGGCGACGTAGAATTTGATTCTATCCGGGTTTTCATATTTCTATTTGAAACTAAGCTAAACGTTAATTTTGCAATGCTGTTATTCCAACGTAATAAACCCATAGTTTGCCCTACCGTTCTCCCAGATTCCCGTCACATCATACACATAACCTGCTGTGACACCGGTAAGCACAAACTCTCCATCCTTTTTCTCAACAACAACGCTCTCACCTTCCGGTATATTCTCTGTCCCCAGAAGTTCGGAATCATAGCGAACCACTTCCACCTCATCAGGCATCTGAGAAAAATACAGTGTAATATCCAAAGGCTCCGTAATTTTTACATCCGCCAATTCCTCTCCTATTTTCCACTGCAGCACATGTGCCGCGTCCGCCACTACCGCATTGCTTAAATAATCTTTGTCAATATAAACCCATTCATATCCGCCCCGGTTCACCATCACAGTAACGGATGCCAGATCCGTAGTGTATCCCAGATTCATGGTAGGCGGCTCTGCCGGATCCGGCTCTGTATATATTTCGTCCACCAGATTCTGATAAGCATCGGCATCCGATGGATTCCCCTGCTTTATCACCTCCATCTTCGTGACCCCCGGATACTGTCCCGGATATGATTCCAGCATAATTCCGTTTCCGTAGATCTTTACCACATTCCCTTTCTCCAGCTGCTCCTGCGTAATTTTATTTCCATTAATATCATAAATTTTCTCTGGGAATGTGACAGTAAAAACTCCTGCCTGTTCGCTTACAAAGATATAACCTCCTTCACCAAAAGGAATGTACATTGCCGTGATTGCTCCCTGTTCCATATCCGCCTTACCGCCTTTTCCCAAAAACATCCATATAAATACGCCTGCCAAAATCAAAATAATTACTACGATAATACTAATCAATCCTGTTTTCTTATTCATATTTTTCTCCTTACTCCTTCCTAGGGACATTTTTCCGAAATTCTTCCGGGAAAATGTCCTTAAAGTTTTCTAGAAATTCCTTTGCTTCCCTGCACCACTCTAAGTATGCACAATAAGTTTTAATTCCAAACTCCACAGTGAGAAGATAATATTTATGAGTATCATCATCCTTGAGACATTCTTTCAAACCTCTTTCCGCTTCCAGAAGATATTCCATCTCTTTTTCCATCTTCTCCCGAAAAGCCTCAATATGTGCTATTGTCTGGGCTTCTCCCTGTTCATTCCCAAAAAACAGTTTCAAAAGAGTCTCATAACGAATCTCATCCCGTTCAGCTGGCTGCTTCAGCCACTTCTTCAAATATTCCCTTCCAGCCTCGGTGATCGCATAGATTTGTTTATTTCTTTTATTTTCGCTGCATTCCTCCCGAACTGCAAGTCCCTGCCTCACCAATTCACTTAAGGTCGGGTAAATACTTCCGTAGCTTGCCCCCCAGAAATACTTTAAGGTGGTATCCATCCGCTTTTTTATTTCATAACCGGTCAGATCTTCATGACTTAACAGCCCTAAAATCACACAGTCCAACTTTTTTTCCGTTGCCATTGTCTCTCCTTTTATTCGCTATCTGCGAGAATAAAATGTGCATAAATCGTATATTCATCAAAATCCCCGCTTCCACGGAAATCATGAATCTCCTTTTTGATCCGATACTCTCCTGCAGGAAGCTTTCCATATAACCATTCCCAGCTTAAATCCACTTCCAAGCTTTGTCCAGCGTCAATAATATGAGCAATATCATTAAATCCATACTCGCCTTCCAAGATATCGGGAACTCTCTCCCATTTATCGTCATTTTGAACTTCCAATTCAAATTCATCCCCAAAATCCAGCTCTCCTGTAGGAGCATCCGGGTCATACTGATAAAAGACAAGTGTTGCCCCGGCAGGTGAAATATTTTTTAAAGAAAATTCAAGTCCCAGAGCAGTGATCTCCGACTCTTCATGATAGATATAAGCGCCGCCTTCTCTTTCCGATGCCTGAAAGGACAGGGTATTAAGAATATCCCGTACCTGCTCATGGTATTTGTCCCACCAGCTATCTACAGAATAAGTGTATGCAACAACACCTTCATACTCTCCATGAAAGGCAATAAAGTCCCAATATTCATGTTCATCATAGGTTCCAATACTGGCCTGCTGACCTGCAATATCCGCATTTTCACTTTTCAGCCCTGTTCCGCAAACTCCAAATGGCTTAATATAAGTAATCTCAATATATCCTTCCTTCGCGTCTTCCGGATAAAAATGAATTCCATACATACCGTATATGAGACTTTCGCTGTCCATCGGATAAGCCTCAAAGCTCCACCCCTCTGGCAGAGAAATGGTAATTTTCCCATAGGGTCCTCCCTGTGCTGCCTCTGCGGAGAAAAGATTTTCCGATATGTTTCCTGCTAAATTCCCCTCTTCCGATGCTTCCTGAACTTCCGGTACTTCCTGACTTTCCGGATTAAATGCATTCATTATGGCCGGATTATCTGTCTGTGATTCCGGAACGGAGCGGTCTTGGCATCCGCATAAGGTCAATCCCGACAATAACGCCAACAGTAACAGGATCATCAAACGTTTATTTTTCATAATTTGCACCTCCTCCTTGATCCATCTGATACAGATACGAAGGAGCAATGTAATTTTATGGATATTTTTAAAACTTTTCAAGAAAAATCATCTGGCCCGGCACCGAAACCATACGCCAAAACGGAACGCGGACATTGGTCAATGCAGGCACCGCACTGAATACATTCCGAAAGGTGTCCCGGAATATAATTTCTACTCTTGACCTGCCCCTTTTCCATTTCCCGGATAATATCAATTCCCATAGGACATGATTTGCTGCATTTTCCACAGGAAATACAATTCTGTTTTGCCTTTACTTTCACATGCAAACCCGGCAGATGTAATAATCTTCTCAGTTTTGTCCCAAACACCATAAACGGTGCCATCCAGCAGAAGTAATGGCAAAACGCTCTTTTTCCCGCCAATAGGGCAGGAATCAGGATCAGGCACAGAATCCCATAATAGATCACATAACTCTGAATCTCCGACACAGAAATCCCATGCTCCGTTTCAAACCAGAAATCAACTGTTAACTCTTTTTTATTGTTCAGAAAGCAAACCACCACCGCAAGAATCCAAACCGACCATATCACATACTTGATTTTATTCCTCCACCCCTGTTTCGGAAGTTTATCGTTGACGGTAAATACACATTCCTGCAGCCCTCCTGCCGGGCAGAAATAAGCGCAAAAAAGCCTGCCAAATGGAACAGAAAGCACAAACATTGCCACAAATACAAGAAAACTTCCGTTAATAACTCCTTTCATTCCCGCATTAAAAATCAGCGCCGGACTGAAATAGTAAAGCGTTACCGGAAATAACAGCAACGATAGGATAAGTAACAGTTTTCGAATCTTTTGTCTTTTCATGACTCAACCTCAAATATATCAATCTGATATATTTGACTATATATCAGATTGATATATATGTCAAGGTTCTGTCTCCTCTATCCGCTTCTTTTCTTCAAATTCCAGAATTCGCAGCTTTAACGCCGTCTGTAAAGGCTGCAAAATCAACACTCCCGCCATTCCATATACGATAGAAATTATGATAGGATCCAATAAATACCCTACGGAAGTGGGATCATCATACATATGTAATGCAAGCACTGCCTGTACAAAGGCAATAAACACGGCAAATCCCAGTATCGTATTCTTTGCAAGCTTTACTGCTTCCCCTGCGCGCTTTAATTCCGTCAAACTTTCTGCCGCTTTCTTTTTTCTTGCAATTAAAACAGCATTCCCAAAATCCTTCAAAAGCCCGTTAAGCATCAGAAATGGAATCGGTGACAGAAATACCACCACCAACGACGGAAAATCAAAAAACCACGGGAGAAAAAGAAACCGCAATTCTACCACCCAGATACAGTATAGTAGAAACATAACAAAAACCGCAATTATGGATAATATATACATAGTACTCCTCCTTTATGAGAAATCTGCAAGTTACAGTAATGGCGTCATATACAAAGGCAGATAAAAAATACCATCCTTCTCCATAAGATCACTTGTATGCAAAACATACGGAATATTCAACTGCTCCCTGTACTTTGTTATAAACTTTTTCATGGAAGATAAAGTATAGTTTTTTCCGGATTTCACCTCTATCGCTGAAATATTATGACGGCTACTGATCTTGCTCTTTGCAATCAAAAAATCAATTTCCATGCGTGATGATGCATCATCACGGGATGCTCTGGCATAAAAATAAAGCTTATGACCTCCTGCTGTCAGCATCTGGGCTACTATATTCTCTACAATCATTCCTTTATTTACTTCCAACTTATCAAACAAAAGCTTCTTATAGATTTCTTCACTTGCAATCCCATTTTCATCAAAAGCATGACTGATTAACAGTCCAGTATCCGCCATATAGCATTTTAATGTTAGCCGATCCCTGTTAAGACGCAGTCCGATATTCGGAGCCGTAGAATTATAGCAGATATTTACGATCATTGCATCCTGAAGCCAAAACAAAGCATCTTCGTAATCACGAAAACGCGCTTCTTTTTTCAATGAGGAAAGCTTGAATTTCTTATCATGTTTCTGAAGCTGTGATGGAATATCATCAAAAATTTGTTCCACCTTCATCTCATAGCCTCTGGCATGCTTTGCGATGTCGGCACGATATAATTCAATAATATCCCTTTTCACCCGGTCAACCCTGTCAAAATCATGGGTATCCACATAAGCCTTAACTGCTTGAGGCATACCGCCCACGATCATATACTGTCTAAAATAGTCCATCGCCTTTCTGTGAAGCGCCTGTCCCATGGGCTTCTTTTCCTTAAAACATATTCGGATAAAATCCATCAAAGTTTCATTAGAAAGCGCCCAAAGAAATTCTTCAAAATCAAGTGGATACATTTTGATATGATGCTCTTCCGAAGGAATCACAATGTCCTGAACATTTTTTTTGATGCTCATCAAAGAACCGGTCTCAATGTAATCATATCGCCCGTCTGCAACAAGATATTTAATTGCCGACCTCGCCTTGGGAAACACTTGTACTTCGTCAAAAATAATTAGCGTTTCACGCTCATAAAGTTTCACATTATAAAAGCTGGATAAATACAAAAAAAACGTGTCTAAATTGTCTAAGTAATCAGTGAACATATTCGTGATTTCTTTGCTGACACGGTTAAAGTCAATCATAATATAATTTTTATATTCTTTTTTTGCAAATTCCTCGACAATATAACTTTTCCCTACCCGGCGCGCACCATCAATCAATAATGCCGTTCTTCCTGCATCCTCGCTCTTCCACTTTAACAGTTCTGCATAAATCTTTCTTTTCATAATCGGCCTCTTTTATCATAAATTTGAGATTTTGCATCTTAACCGTATCACATATTCAAGATTTTTTCAATCAGAGAAATTCACGAATACGAGATTTTTTCATTTCTCCTAATACACGATTTCAAGATTTTCCATTTTAGCTACCCTTCTTGTCTTGCAGACCAAGACCGCCTTTGCAATTCCAAACAGTTCCGTTTTCAAGTCTGATCCAGAACCGCTTCATATTCGCCTTGAGCGGTTCCGCCCACACGGTTTTCTCATAAATACCGCCTCCGCCACGTATGGTCCGTTCACTTGCCACATTATCCTCTCTGCAAGTGAGCAGAACCTCATTGATTCCATATATCTTACAAGTCTCCAGCACCAGACGAAGAATGATTCCTGCATAACCTTTCCTTCTCTCAAACGGCCTGACACAATAACCGATATGACCGCCCCATAGACGAAGCACCGGATGATCAATATGATGCCTAAGCTCTGCAATCCCTACAATTCGATTATCCTCTTCTCTCAGCGCCAGATAAATGTCCGAATCCACCAGATCCTTCGGGCAGGTATCCCGCTGACGCATTTTTTCCATATAATGAATCCATTCTTCTGCATTACCACACTCCCGCAGGTTCCCTGCACCATGAATATCTTCATCCGGATCTTCATCCAGAAATTCCCTGCGTAATTCCATAATAGCGTCACCATATTCAAGTGTCGGCCTGATCAATTTAATCATAAATTCGATTCCTCAAACTGAAATTTCTCTCGTTCCTTAAACGGGAATTTATTTGCAAACCGGATAGCTTATTGCATCACCCCAGCGTGATACCTCATCGTGAAAGTCTTCAACATCAAGCAAACCGTATGACCAAAGATAAGCTCTTTCACGTTCTGTAAATTCATCCAAGGATAACCAACGAACATTTTTAATAGCTTGTTCTGCACCTTCCTGAATTTCAGGGTCAGACCCGATCATTTCCCGCTGTTCACTTGATACATCAACAAGATAAACGTATTCTGTGCTGCCATCTTTCCTATGCAAGATATTTAGCTGCCTGCTTATAGTGCCAATTAAGCCGCATTCTTCTTTCAATTCTCTGAGTGCCGCTTCTTCCGATGTTTCGCCCGGCTCAATGCCACCGCCTGGCAGCTCATTGATATATCTACCTGATCTGTGCGTTTGTACCGACAATATTTTATTATTACGAACTACTAATGCCATACTGCGATCTCTCATGCCTGCACCTCCAAATTTCGATCTATATACTTGATTATAAAGTATTTTCCTGTTTCTTATAATGTATATTTATAAATTTATTTTTAATGGATACACAATTGCGAAAAGGGAGTTTTATAATGATAAATTCATTATATACTCTTTGATGTTTTCTGTCATATACTTCTTTGCCTTATTTTTACATCATGTCGAGCTGTAAATTCAAATTCAATTTCGATTACCTCCTATTGTTCAATTCTCATTGTGAGAAATAATTCTGTATGATAAAATAGAAAATCGCCAGAGGAATAAATCGTAAAATTGCGGAGGTACACAAATGCAGGGCTATAACATAATCGTAGTATTTTGTGAAAATGCCTCCTTGAAGTTTATGTTGGAAGGCTGAATAAAACAGTAGATGTTTATGGAAATGAAAACGAATTATATTGGTCAACATTAGATCATGACTTTTTTGATGCAGCAAAATATGCGGGAGAAGGAAACATTGGACACATTATGATGCAGATTAAAAAGCATGAAAAAGAATTACTGAAATAAATTAACGTTTAGCGGGGGTATGCGTATGCAAAACCCAGTTGGAAACATCCAGAGAGAATAGCGTTTGGTGGACGCTATTTTTGTGGAAGGTAGAAAAAAACAGATGATATATGATAACATTGTGTCCGTTGATGAACACTTTATCAAATAAGGGGAAGTATCATGAAAAAAATCATGACTATAACGATAGTGCTTTTGTCTGTTATCGTTACAGGATGTTCAAGCATAAATAGTGAACCACAGGCAGATAACGATATTTCGTCAGAACAGCAAACAGATAGGGAGAAGCCGAGCACACAGAGTATCGACACACCAAAAGAGAACGAAATACCTGTTGAGACATATAAGACGGTTGATTACTCTGAATACTTTCAGGAAATTAGCGGCTGCGCGGTAATATATCACGAATTATCAAACACTTATTCCCTTTATAACAAGGAAAAATGTGAAACAAAGGTTTCACCATTGTCAACATTTAAAATCATATCTGCGTTGGCAGGTCTGGAAAATGGAGTGCTTATAAATGAAACCAGTAAAATGAAATATAGCGGCGAGAAATACCCCATTGACACATGGAATTCAGATTTAACATTAAAAGAAGCCTTTGAAAGCTCGTGTGTCTGGTATTTTCGACAAGTTGTAGATATGGTCGGTCAGGATAATATTCATACAATGTTAAAAGGAATACAGTATGGAAATTGTGATATATCCGAATGGAACGGAAGCGGAATTAATTCATTGCCGGAGCTTAATGGCTTTTGGTTAGAGTCCTCCTTAAAGATTTCACTCATACAACAGGTAACGGCACTGAATTATATTTTTTGCAGCGAGAACCATTTTCGTGTTGAAAATCTGGATGAACTGAGAAATATAATGTATATAACAGAACTTGATACTGGCAGTATATACGGTAAAACAGGTTCGGGAACCGGTGGGAACGCTTGGTTCGTCGGTTTTCTTGAAAAAAATGACCATAGGATCTATTTTGCAGTTTATCTTGAAGATATGCAAAATAAAGATATCGTATCAGGAAATAAGGCGAAAGAAATAGCGATCAGTATATTAAGTAATGGGGTATGATTGCACCTTACTGTTTTTCAAAATGTTAATGAAGCACACATTTTTCACAAAATTCATGAATGATATCCAGTATTGTACTATCATAAAAGACTGCGCCGCCATGTGCATCGCTTTCTTCCAGTTCATAGTATAAAACATTATGATGAGAAGTAATCAGTTTTTCATATAGTGTCCTGCTGTTTTCTACAGAAACAACGGGATCATTTTCGCTGTGTATAAGCAAGATTGGTGGAAGTTCAATATTCTCTGAGATATACATAGAGCAGGAAGCCTTTTCTGCAAGTTCTTCATGACCCTCAATTTTATCAATGCCAAGGAGTACAGCAGATGGACGAATTTTCATCCATGGTGGAAGCATGGCTTTTGCGCAGATTAGCAAATCCGTTGAACCACTTTCACAGATAACGCCAGAAACTTTCGGTAACGTCTTACATAATCCATGTGCATTGAAAAGGACTGACATCATAGCAATATGTCCGCCGGATGAATTTCCCATAAGAAAGATTTTACTTGTGTCAATATGGAAATTATTTGCAATATTGGGAATGAACATTAAAGCGTTATATACATCTTCAATTTGAGCCGGAAAAGCCGCAATATCAGACTCACGATATTCCATTGCAGCAACCACAAATCCTCGTTTAGCAAGCAGCGCATATTGCGGAATATCATTATACATTTCTTGTTTGTGCCAAGCGGAACCAGGGATAAACAGGATAAGAGGATACTTTTCGTCCTCCTTCATTTCTTGCTTGTATGGAAAAATAATCTGTAAATGCCTCTTACAATCACCATAATCATAATATTCCCAGTCTTGTGAGTATAAGCATTGCATTTCATTTGAATTAGCAGCAATTTTGATTTTACGTTTCATTATTTCCTCCACAGATACCGAATTAATAATGCAATTATAACCTATTATTAGCAGGAACGCAAATGCAGGGATATAACATCATCGTAGTATTTTGTGAAAATACTGATGTGCAAAAGAAGATTGATGGATTTTACATATTATTTTGAAAACTGCCTCCTTGAAGTTTATGTTGGAAAGCTGAATAAAACAGTAGATGTTTATGGAAATGAAAACGAATTATATTGGTCAACATTAGATCATGACTTTTTTGATGCAGCAAAATATGCGAGAGAAGGAAACATTGGACACATTATGATGCAGATTGAAAAGCATCAAAAAGAATTACTGAAATAATTTAACGTTTAGCTAGGTAACGGAGATTAATATAAAAACCCGGATAGAATCAAATT
>CAMWJC010000015.1 GCA_947174495.1 uncultured Lachnospiraceae bacterium
GAAAGTCTTTCAGATGTCAGATACGAAGCTTGGTGTTCGGTTTTGAAGGTATGATAAGAAAGTTAAGCTGACTTTTCAGTCAGCTTTTTTTGTTACTTGCGATTAATTGTTTGAAGTAAAATTGTATTGTTTGAAAATGAGATATATGGTATAATCAATTGCAAAGATATTTAAAATGATTTTAAATAACATAGAAAGGCATGGTATAGGGATGGAAACTAAAATTCTTCTTGAAAACGGAACGAATGAACTTGAGGTTTTGGAATTTACATTGGATGGGAATGCTTATGGTATTAATGTTGCAAAGATTAAAGAGATAATACCATATCATACGGTAACACCTGTGCCCAATTCACATCCCAGTATTGAAGGTATTTTTATGCCGAGAGACACCATGATTACGGCAATTGATCTGAAGAATTGCCTACAGCGAGGTATATCGGAGCCAGGTGGATTATTTATAATTACAAATTTTAATCAGCTTGATATAGCTTTTCATGTAGATCAGGTAAGAGGTATACATAGAGTATCTTGGAAGAATATTATTAAGCCCGGAGCGACTGTATCTAGTGCAGAGGAGAGTATTTCCACAGGAATTGTAAAAATAGAGGACAGATTGGTTATTATTTTGGATTTTGAGAAGATTGTAACGGACATTAATCCAGAGACGGGATTGAAGGTCAGTGAGATTGAGGAGATGGGAAGCAGAGGAAGAAGCAGTGTCCCGATTCTGATCGCAGAGGATTCCGTGTTACTGAACAGGTTAATCGTTGAATCCTTGAAGCAGGCTGGGTATGTAAATCTGATTCACACCTGTGACGGGCAGGAGGCATATAATGTAATCCGTGAATGCAAGGCAAATGGAACTTTGAAGGAGCATGTACAATGCGTTATCACAGATATTGAAATGCCCATCATGGACGGACACAGACTGACTAAGCTGATCAAAGATGACGAAGAAACAAAGGATATTCCGGTTATTATATTCTCATCATTAGTAAATGATGAGATGAAAAGAAAGGGCGAAGCTCTGGGGGCTAATGCACAGCTTTCAAAACCGGAGATCGCTAACCTCGTAAGAATTATTGATGATCTGGTAGGTCATAAGGAATAAAAAAATATTTAGTTAACGGTAAGAGCCGGAAGTATTTCCGGCTCTTATTAAAATAGTAAAGTAGGAGAATACAGAAAGTGGCGGAAAAGGAACTGGAGCATATTATTTCAAAAATAAATGAGGCAGAGCTCGTATTAGTTGGATTAGGTGAGGAATTGGATTTAACCAGACAGCTTAAGGAGGATGAATATGCATTATCTAATGCGGATAAGAGTTTGGCTCCCTTTTTAAAAAAGAATATGCTTGATAAGATACAACATCAAAATAGAGAGGTATACGAAAATCTTGCAACATGCCTGAAGGATAAAAACTACTTTATTGTTTCTGTGTGCCTGGACGGGACAATTCGAAAATCAACACTGAATATGGAACGTATTGTAGAGCCCTGTGGTAATTATGAGAGATTGCAGTGTAGTGAAAAATGTACTAGTGACTTGTATGAATTACCACAGGAGTTTTTAGACCAGTTAAAAGAAAACAGGCAGGAAGAGGATAAAAACAACATGCTGCCAATTTGTCCTCGTTGTAGAAAGCCTTTGGTTTTTAATAATGTAGAGGCAGAAAATTATGTGGAAGAGGGATATTTGGAGCAATGGATGCTTTATAAAAAGTGGCTGCAAGGAACAGTTAACAAAAATGTTTGTATTTTGGAGCTTGGGGTTGGAATGAAATATCCAACTGTTATCCGATGGCCCTTTGAAAAAATAGCCTTTTTTAATCAGAAGGCGGAGATGTTCCGTGTACATAGCCGCTTATATCAGATGGCTGAGGAAATAAAAGACAGGGGATATGGAATCTGCCAAAGCCCGGAAGATTTTTTAAAGGAATTGTCGAATGGTTTTTAGTATGGTAAACTATTTAAATAATGGAATAGGAAAGCTGAGGTTAACGATATGGCTACTGATGAAGAATATCTTGACAATTTATTAAAATCAATAACCGAAAACGAAGCACAACCCAAAACTTCAGATGAGTTTATGTTTTCGGAAGATGATTCGCTTCCGGATGCGGTTGTGCTGCCGGAAGGAGATTCGCTTTCTACAGACGGTATGCTTTCGGAGGGTGAACTGTCATTTGCAGATGAGCTGCTTTCAGAAGATGATATGTTGTCAGAACAAAACATGTCATTTGAAAGCGAAATGCCATCCACAAGTGCGCCATCCTCTTCAGACGATGAGGAATGGATGGAGGATCTGAAAAACCTGATGGACAATGATTCGATACCGGAAGATGATTCAGATTTAGATGCATCAATCAATGATATGAGTGATGTGGATATTGCGGATTTGCTTAATGGACTGGGAGATATAGATGAGGAACTGGAAGAGATAGGCGGTCTTTTAAAGCATGCAGATGGTAATGAACCCGTTGATATGGATGTGCTTGCGTTGTTAGAGGGAATTAATGGCAACGGTGAAAGTGAAGAATCGACGGATATGTTTGCAAGCCTGCTAGCTGATAGTGCTTTTGAAGAAGCAGGTAGTGAGGAAAATATAGGCGAGCAGACGGAGGAAGAAGATCTTTCTCCGAAGACAAAGAAAAAGCGTGCAAAGAAGAATAAGTCCGAAAAGAAAAGGTGGTTTTTCGGAAAGAAAAAGCGCGCCAAAGGGGCGGATGGTGAAGGAGAGGTTCCCACTGAGCTTGTAGTGCCTTTTGAGGTGGCAGAGGCAGTTATAGAGCAGGAAAAAGGCGAATCAGATGCAGCGTCTTTTGGAGAGGAAGATATACAGGATAACATCGGAGAAGGACTGATGGAAGATACAAGTCCGGAGATCGAAAGCGGCATAGGATCGGAAGAAGCTGCATTAGTAACAGAAGCTGCGGAGAATGGTGAAGAAGAGCAGAAACCCAAAGAGAAAAAGCAAGGATTTTTTGCCCGTCTTTTTAATGCGCTTACCCAGGAAGAGGAAGAAGTAGAAAATATATCAGAAGAAAACAAAGAAATTCTGAATGAATTGGAAGAAGAGGATAAGAAAAACAGCAAAAAGAAAGAAAAGAAGGGCAAAAAGGGCGATAAAAAGAAAAAAGGCAAAGAAGCAGAGGGTGAAGAAGGCGAGGCAGCGGAGAATGCCGAAGCTGATGGAAAGAAAAAGAAACCCAAAAAAGAAAAGAAGCCGAAAGAAGAGAAGCCCAAAGAGAAGACTGTAAAAGTTCTAAGTAAGAGAAAGCTGCTTGTTCTGATTGCTTTTTGTGCAACGATTATTGGAAGTATTATATTACTCAGCTTTTTCCTGCCCGAATATGCAGATAAAAAGTCGGCAAGAAATGCTTATAATGCAGGTGATTATGAGTCAGTTTATACCTTGCTGTATGATCAGAATTTGAATTCCAGTGATTTGTTGATCTTTAATAGGGCAACAACGATTCGTAAGATGGAACGGAGAGTAGAGTCTTATGAGAACAATCTCACTATGGGTAGAGAGCTGGAGGCATTAGATTCGCTTTTAAAGGGAGTAGAGTGCTATCAGACACTGATAGAGGCAGATGAATTTGGAGTCCGGCAGGAGGTAGATGCTATTTATCAGCAGATCTGCGGTATTTTGGATGGAGATTACGGCATCACGGCGGAGGAAGCGATAGAGATTAATACTTACGACAGTGAAACCTATACAAAAAGACTTTATTCTGCTGTTTATGGAACTTCATTTACGAGACCGGGTGAAGAATCTGTACCGGATGAACCGGCCGAACCATCCCAGCCTCAGGATGTTCTTGCAGATGAGGAAGACATTATCAGTTACTAGAAAGGTAAAGATATATGACAGCAATCATTGATTATGATGCAGGAAATATTAAGAGTGTGGAGAAGGCTCTGCAGGCGCTTGGTGAGGACGCTGTGATTACCCGAGACAGGGATATCTTACTGCATGCAGACAGGGTAATCCTGCCCGGAGTAGGGGCTTTTGGGGATGCTATGAATAAGCTTCACACATATGGGCTGGTAGAAATTATTCATCAAATTGTTGAAAAGGGAATACCGTTTTTGGGAATTTGTCTGGGACTACAGCTATTGTTTGAAAGAAGTGAGGAAAGTCCGGGAGTCCAAGGGCTTGGACTTTTACAGGGAGAAATTTTAAGGCTGCCGGATGAAAGCGGACTTAAAATCCCTCATATTGGCTGGAATTCACTGAAATTTCCTCACGATGGAAGACTGTTTAAGGGTATTGAAGAAGAATCCTATGTATATTTTGTACATTCTTATTATTTGAAAGCGGCAGATGAGAGTGTGGTGAAGGCAACTACCGAGTATGGAACTATTGTTCATGCTTCTGTGGAAAAGGACAATCTTTTTGCCTGCCAGTTCCATCCGGAAAAGAGTTCTGAGGTGGGACTTCAGATTTTAAAGAATTTTGTTGCAGTATAGGGAATGGAGGAGTATGGTATGCATACGAAAAGAATCATCCCCTGCCTGGATGTAAATAACGGAAGAGTGGTTAAGGGAACGAACTTTGTTAATCTGCGGGATGCAGGCGATCCCATTGAGGTGGGAAAGGAATACGATAAAGCCGGGGCAGATGAACTTGTTTTTTTGGATATTACAGCCTCCTCCGATGCCAGAGAAATTAAGGCGGAACTGGTGCGAAGAGTGGCTGAAACGATTTTTATCCCTTTTACCGTTGGTGGTGGTATCAGAACCGTGGATGACTTTAAAATGATCCTGCGGGAAGGCGCTGATAAGGTGGCGGTCAATTCCGCGGCAATCATGAATCCGGCTCTGATCAGCGAAGCTGCCGATAAATTTGGGAGCCAGTGTGTGGTAGTGGCAATTGATGCCAAAAGAAGGGCAGATGGCAGTGGCTGGAATATATTTAAAAATGGCGGACGTGTGGACATGGGAATAGATGCCATTGAATGGGCGATGAAAGCTGCGGAGCTTGGCGCTGGAGAGATCCTTCTTACCAGTATGGATTGTGACGGCACCAAGGCAGGTTATGATATTGAACTGACAAGAACAGTAGCTGAAAATGTGTCGATTCCGGTGATTGCCTCCGGTGGTGCCGGAACAAAAGAACATTTCCGGGAAGCGCTTATAGAGGGAAAGGCGGAAGCAGTTTTAGCGGCATCTTTATTCCACTATAAGGAATTGGAAATTCGGGAAGTGAAACAATATTTAAGAGATCAGGGAATATCCGTCAGATTATAATCGAGTGACGAAAGAGGACAGAAGCTATGGCAATGATTGACAATGACTGGCTGGATTGCATTCAGGATGAGTTCAGAAAACCTTACTACAAAGAGCTATATCAATTTGTAAGAAAGGAATATAATACTCATGTGATTTATCCGCCGGCAGACGATATTTTTAATGCGTTTCATTTTACACCTTTAAGTCAGGTAAAGGTGATGATTTTAGGGCAGGATCCTTATCATGGAGAGCATCAGGCGCATGGTCTGTGTTTTTCGGTGCTGCCGGATCAGCCGGAGCTTCCTCCGTCTTTGCAGAATATTTATAAGGAACTTCAGGATGATTTGGGATGCTATATTCCTAATAACGGTTATCTGAAAAAATGGGCGGATCAGGGAGTTCTTATGTTAAATACAGTATTGACAGTCCGGGCACATCAGGCAGGTTCTCATCAGGGAAAGGGCTGGGAGCAGTTTACAGACGCCATTATTCAGGCAGTGAATGCGCAGGATCGTCCTATCGTTTATTTGCTTTGGGGAAAACCGGCGCAAAGTAAGATCCCTATGCTCACCAATCCAAAGCACTTGATCCTGAAAGCACCGCATCCAAGTCCGCTTTCCGCATACAGAGGCTTTTTCGGGTGCAGGCATTTCAGCCAGACGAATGCGTTCTTGCAGAAGAATGGTATGGATCCTATCGATTGGCAGATTGATAATTTGTAGGAGGTTTTATGAGGAAAACAACAGTACCTCGTATTGTAGCAGCCACAGGAGTGATTATATCTGTGGCTGTTCTTTTTGACATAAGGACGGCTCGCAAAGCGTGACGTCCGTTGTTATAATAAGCTGGCTCGCAAAGCGGACAGCGTTTGTTGGGATTGCTGGTAAGCAGACAAAAGAGTTAAGTAAATAAATGAAAGAAGGATATTTAATATGATTAAGCCGAAAAAATTGAAAAAAGGGGATAAAATAGCCATTGTTAGTTTGTCTTGGGGTGGTTTAGGAGATGATGCTTTAATTCATAAATATTATATCGCAAAGGAAAGATTAGAGAACGATTTTGGATTAGAAGTAATGTGTATGCCTCATGCTTTAAAAGGCAGTGAATTTATTGCCCAAAATCCCCAATTGCGTGCTCAGGATTTGATGGATGCTTTTAAGGATTCTTCCGTTTCGGCTATTTTTTGTGCCATTGGAGGAGACGACACGATTCGGACACTTCCTTACATAAACTTGGATATTATAAGGAATAATCCGAAAATATTCATGGGATATTCTGATTCGACAACAAATCATTTTATGATGTACAAAGCCGGATTAGTTTCTTTTTATGGTCCGACTATTATGTGTGAGTTTGGGGAATATGTTAAAATGTTTGATTACACCAAAAAGGCGGTGGAGGATGTCCTGTTTGGAACATGGAAAGAATATGAACTGCTCCCAAGTCCCGAATGGACAGATGATTATATTCCCTGGCAGGAAAGTAATAGAAACACTCCACATTCAATGAAAAAAGATACACACGGATATGAAATCATAAACGGAAAGGGAATTGCGAGAGGTCATTTGCTGGGTGGATGTATCGATGTGTTTTTAATGGTGAATGGAACAACAATTTGGCCCACATTAGATGAATGGTCAAATTCAATTTTGTTTTTTGAAACCAGTGAAGATAAACCATCTCCTGATTTTGTGTTGTGGACCTTGCGAAATCTGGCCGCACAGGGGATTTTAAATGTAATAAACGGGATGATTGTCGGTAAACCCAAGGATGAAACGTATTATGAAGAGTATAAAGAGGTGATTAGGCAAGTTATTGTTGAAGAAGAACACTTAATGGCATTGCCTGTTTTTTATAATGTTAATATTGGACATGCAAAACCTATCGCCATTCTTCCTTATGGAATCGAGGCAGAGTTAAATTGTAATAAGAAAACCATTCGTTTCTTAGAATCGCCCACAATATAGTAACAAGTATCAATTACAAATTAGCAATGGTTAAAACTGAAGGAAGTTATAAAAAGTAGTTGACAAAACAGCAGAACTTTACTATAGTGTTCCTGTAAAGAAACACTATTAAAGGAAGCGTATATGGAAGAGAGTGAAGTACTGAATAAATTGGGATTGTTTGGGCTTACAAGACAGGAAGCGACCCTTTATCTGTGCATGTACCGTTACGGAGGGATTACAGGCTATGAGGCGGCCAAGTATACCGGGATATCAAGGTCTAATGTTTACAGCGGTCTTTCCGGGCTGGCGGACAAAGGAGCAGCATATTTGGAACAGGGAAGCGCAAGCAGGTATATTGCTGTGCCCATTGATAAATTTTGTGAAAACAAGATCAGAAGCTTAAATCGGGAAAAGGAATATTTGATTGAAAATATTCCGGCAATGAAGGAGCAGGAGATTGGATATATCACCATTACAGGGAGTGGAAATATTCTGGATAAGGTGATTGAAATGATTTTAGGAGCCGAGAAAAGAATCTATTTTTCGGCATCTTTTTCCATAATCAGAGAAGTTGAAAAGGAGATTGTGAAAGCTCTCGAAAAAGAAATCAAGCTGGTACTGATCACTGACGGAATGCCTGAAAATTCGGAGATAAAAGAAAAAAGTATTTGCTATCTCACAGGATCAAGAGGAAACAGCATCAGGCTGATCATTGATTCTGCATATGCGCTAACCGGAGAAGTGACAGGGAAAAAGGATGATACCTGTCTTTACACCGGACAGGAAAATTTTATCAAGGTATTTAAGGACGCATTGAGAAATGAAATAAAGCTGATTGAGCTTCAAGGAGGAGAAAATGAAAAAGATACCATTTGTGACTAAGGAAAAAGTACAGGAGATTGTGAAAACATATCCCACACCTTTTCATCTTTATGATGAGAAGGGGATCAGGGAAAATGCCAGGGCAGTGAAAGAGGCCTTTGCATGGAATCCTGGATTTAAAGAATATTTTGCTGTTAAGGCAACGCCTAATCCTTACCTTATCGCCATTTTGCAGGAATATGGATGCGGCTGTGACTGTTCTTCGCTGACAGAGTTGATGCTCAGTGAGGCAATGGGGATAACCGGAAGTGATATCATGTTTTCTTCCAACGACACACCCGCTGAGGAATATGAGTATGCGGCAAAGCTGGGAGCTATTATCAATCTGGATGATATCACTCACATTGAGTTTGTGGAAAATATTTTAGGAAAGCTTCCGGAGACCATGAGCTGCCGGTATAATCCCGGCGGGGTGTTTCAGATGAGTAACGGGATCATGGACAATCCGGGAGATTCCAAGTATGGTTTTACCACAGAGCAGATGTTTGAAGGATACCGCATTCTGATGGAAAAAGGTGTTAAGAACTTTGGTATTCATGCTTTTCTTGCCAGCAACACCGTATCCAATGAATATTATCCGGTTCTGGCAAAAGAACTGTTTGAGCTGGCCGTGAAGCTGGAGAAAGAGACCGGAGCAGATATTAAATTTATAAATCTTTCCGGCGGTGTGGGAATTCCGTATACGCCGGAGCAGGAGCCTAATGATATCCGCGTGATCGGTGAGGGAGTCCGTAAAGTGTATGAGGAGGTGCTTGTCCCTGCCGGTATGGGTGATGTGGCGATCTACACGGAAATGGGACGATTTATGATGGGACCTTACGGGCAGCTTGTGACCACGGCTATCCATGAGAAGCATACCCATAAAGAGTATATTGGCGTGGATGCCTGTGCGGTAAACCTGATGCGGCCTGCTATGTATGGGGCATATCATCACATTACCGTGCTTGGCAAGGAGGAAGCGGCCTGTGATCATAAATATGATGTGACCGGCTCCCTTTGTGAGAACAACGACAAATTTGCCGTTGACCGGATGCTTCCTGAAATTGAGAAAGGGGATTATCTGGTAATTCATGACACCGGAGCACATGGTTATGCGATGGGCTATAACTATAATGGAAAGCTAAAATCCGCGGAACTTCTTCTTAAGGAAGATGGGAATGTGGAACTGATCAGAAAGGCTGAAACCCCGAAAGATTATTTCTCAACCTTTGAAGGATTAGATATTTATAATAAAATTCATTTTTAAACTTGCCAATAACAGCTGGATATGCTATTATATTATTCGGCTGTTATAACTTATGCCGGCGTGGCGGAATGGCAGACGCGGCAGACTCAAAATCTGTTGATGGCAACATCGTATGGGTTCAAGTCCCATCGCCGGCATTGAAAGCGGAGGTATCGGAAGGTACCTTCTTTTTTGTTGCCTTCCCCCGCTAAATGCTAATTTTGCCTCACATCTATTGTTTACTTTACCCCTGTTTTAGTGTATATTTATTAAGGTGGGCGGATTGTGCGCTTTTGCGAGGTATGGACATGACTTGTAAGGAAACTGAGAAGATGATTCCCTACTTTTTGCAGGATGATTTGGAGACGGAAGAGTTACGGGAATTTATGGAGCATATAGAGGAATGTGATGATTGCAGGGAAGAGCTGACGATCCAGTTTCTTGTCACGGAAGGTATGTCAAGACTGGAAGAAGGAAATGTCTTTGACCTTCAAAATGAGCTGCGATACCGCATGGATGAGTCAGAGCACGCACTAAAGCGCAGGGAAAATATGCAGTGGATTTTGTATGGTCTGGAAGGACTTGTAGTTTTGGCAATCTTTATTTTGGTTATGCTACTCATTATTTTATAAGTTTTTTATATGATATAGACAGCGCTGAAGGATATGCGTAAAGCAGTGGAAAGGAAGAAAAGGGAATTCATGAAGAAATTAGTATTGATCGATGGGCACAGCATTTTAAACAGAGCCTTTTACGGAGTTCCGGATTTAAGTAACAGTGCGGGACTTCATACCAATGCCATTTATGGATTTTTAAATATTATGTTTAAGATTCTGGAAGAGGAGAAGCCGGATTATCTGACGGTTGCATTTGATGTTCATGCACCGACTTTCCGTCATGAAATATACAAGGAATATAAAGGAACCAGAAAGCCTATGCCGGAGGAGCTTAGGGAGCAGGTTCCGGTGATGAAGGAAGTCCTTGACGCGATGGGAATCAAAAGAGTGGAGCAGCCGGGACTTGAGGCGGATGACATTTTAGGAACCCTTGCCAGACGCGGAGAAAAGGAGGGAATGGCGGTTTCGCTGGTGTCAGGTGACAGAGACCTTTTGCAAATTGCATCAGAGCATATTAAAATTCGTATCCCCAAAACGAAAGGCGGAAAAACCGAGATTGAGGATTATTATGCTGCGGATGTACAGGCGAAATATCAGGTGACGCCGCTTCAGTTTATTGATCTGAAAGCGCTTATGGGTGATACGGCGGATAATATTCCCGGCGTACCGAAAGTAGGAGAAAAGACGGCAACAGAATTGATGGTTCAGTACGGTTCTATTGAAAATATATATACACATGCGGATGAAATATCCAAAAAATCTATTCGGGAATCCCTGCTTGCCAACAGGGAACTGGCGGATTTAAGCAAGGTTCTTGCAACGATCAACGTAGAGAGTCCTGTTTCGTTTTCTTTTGAGGAAGCGACTGTCAGTGATTTCTTTACTCAGGAGGCGTATGTCCTGTTTAAAAAGCTGGAATTCAAAAATCTTTTAGGTCGTTTTGAAAAGGGTGTTTCCAATGAGTCTGTTACAGCCGGTTTTTGTAAGATTTCCGGCAAGAAAGAGGCGGATGGAATTTTTGAACGAGCGATTACCGGCAGCGAAGAGATTGGACTTGCCGTTTTAAAGAATGAAGGAAATAAGGGAGAGCTTGTGGGCATTTCTCTGGCATTTGCAGATGGAAAGAGCTATTTTGTTCCACAAATGGGAGAAATATCGGAAGAATATCTTCTGGACAAAATGGCAGTATTGGGGGAGCGGTGCTGGGTTGCCTGCCCGGATATAAAAGGAACTTACGAATATATAAAAAGTAATGAAACAGAGCGGTTTTTTGATATCATATTGGCAGCATATCTATTAAACCCGCTGAAAAATGATTATACTGTGGCTGATGTTGCCAATGAGCAGTTAAATCTATTAATTCCGGAGCGCAGTCAGAGGTTCGGAAAGCTGACCTTTAGAGAGGCTTTAAAGGAAAAGGAAGCGGAGCTTACGGAATATGCATGTTTTCTTGCTTATGTCAGTGTAAAAGCGGCACCGGTGCTCAAAGAGAAACTTGCAGATACCGGCATGGATAAGCTGATGAAAGAGATTGAAATGCCGCTTACCTTTGTGCTTTATGATATGGAGCGGGAAGGAATTTTGGTTCGCCCGGAGGAATTAAAGGCATATGGCGAGGCGCTTACCGGCAGAATCGGTGAACTGGAGCAGAAGATTTATGAGCAGGCGGGAACAGAATTTAATATTAATTCTCCCAAGCAGCTTGGTGAGATCTTGTTTGAACGGTTAAAGCTTCCCGGCGGAAAGAAAACCAAAACAGGCTATTCCACGGCAGCGGATGTATTGGAAAAGCTGGCAGCGGACTGTCCCATGGTAGCAGATGTATTAGAATACAGACAGCTTGCAAAGCTGAAGTCCACTTATGCGGATGGACTTGCGGCGTTTATTGATAAAGATGACCGGATTCATACGACCTTTAATCAGACGATTACGGCTACCGGGCGTCTCAGCTCTACAGACCCAAATCTGCAGAATATTCCTATGCGTATGGAACTGGGTAGAAAGATCCGCAAGGTGTTTGTGCCCAAAGAAGGGTATTGTTTTACAGATGCGGATTATTCACAGATTGAGCTGCGGATTTTGGCGCATATGTCCGGAGATGAACAGTTGATTGACGCTTATCGGATGCATGCGGATATTCACCGGATCACGGCATCGCAGGTATTTCACATTCCTTTTAACGAGGTAACGGATTTACAGCGTCGTAATGCAAAAGCGGTCAACTTTGGAATCGTATATGGAATCAGTTCCTTTGGTCTTAGCCAGGATCTGAGCATAACCCGAAAAGAGGCGGCTGAGTATATTGAACAATATTTTGCAACTTATCCTGGTGTAAAAGATTTTCTGGACAAAGCGGTTTCGGATGCAAAGAAAAACGGCTATATTACCACTATGTTTGGCCGTAGAAGACCGGTGCCGGAGCTTTCTTCCGGAAATTTCATGCAGCGTTCTTTTGGAGAGCGGGTGGCGATGAATTCGCCTATTCAGGGAACAGCGGCGGATATTATTAAAATTGCAATGATTAAGGTACATGAGCGCCTTCGCAGGGAGAAACTGAAATCCAGGCTGATACTTCAGGTCCACGATGAGCTTCTGATCGAGACCTGTGAGGAGGAAAAAGAGCAGATAAAGGCAATCCTGGAGGAAGAGATGGTTCATGCGGCGGAACTTTCGGTGAAGCTGGAAGTGGATCTGCATACGGGCAGCGATTGGTACGAGGCAAAATAGTTATGATAGTAATCGGGATTACAGGCGGTGTAGGCAGTGGTAAGTCTGCACTGCTTGCTTACATAAAAGAAAATTATAACTGTAGAATACTCCTGGCAGATGAAGCGGCACATAAAGTAAAGGAACCGGGGCAGCCCTGCTATAACAAATTAATAGAACTGTTATCGGAAGATGTGCTTAATGAGGACGGCAGTATCAATAAAGGTCATATGGCTGATAAGATATTTGGCTCAGGAGAACTGCTTGAGCAGGTAAACAAGATTATTCATCCGGCGGTGAAAGTGTATATCCAAAATGAGATCGCTTTGGAACGTGCGAGAAATGAGATTCAGTTCTTTTTCATTGAGGCGGCACTTTTGATAGAAGGCGGGTATTTAAATATTGTAGATGAAATGTGGTATGTTTATGCACGGGAGGAAGTACGCAGGCAGCGTCTTTTGTCCTCCCGGGGATATACAGAAGAGAAGATTCAGGCAATTATGGATTCTCAGCTTACAGAAGAGGAATTCAGACAAAACTGCGGGGTGGTCATTGATAACAGTGGCAGCTTTGAGGAGGCCTGCAGACAAATTGATTCTAAAATGGGGGAATATCTGTGATGGATGGAAGAAAATATACCGGACAATTGGTATTCGGGCTGGATATCGGGACCAGAAGCATTGTTGGAACTGTAGGGTATAAGGCCGGTAATCGATTCATAGTGATTGCACAAAGAAGCAAAGAACATGAGACTAGAGCCATGTTGGACGGGCAAATCCATGATATTCATAAGGTTGGAGAGACAATCTCGGAGGTAAAGAAAGGGCTTGAGGAAGCAATCGGCAGAAAACTGTCGGAGGTCTGTATTGCAGCGGCAGGACGTGTGCTGCGCACAGTTACCACTCATGTGGAGTATCCATTTTCCGGGGATAAAGAAATCGGACAGGAGGATATTTATGCCCTCATCGCTGCCGGAATCGAGAAGGCATATCAGGAGTTTTTAAGCGATCAGGATGACGATATGAAATTTTACTGCGTGGGACATTCGGTGGTACGATTTTATCTAAATGGTTATCCTATGGGAAATTTAGAGGGGCATAAGGCACGGACTATTGGTGTGGATTTGATCGCAACCTTTCTTCCGGACGAGGTAGTAGGCGGCCTTTACAAAGCGGTTGAACTGGCAGGACTTAATGTGAACAGTCTGACACTGGAACCGATTGCGGCGATTCAGCTTGCTATTCCGGAGCGCTTCCGGATGCTAAATATTGCATTATTGGATGTGGGTGCGGGAACCTCGGATATTTCCATTACTAATGACGGATGTATTCTGGCATACGGTATGATTCCTATGGCGGGAGATTTGCTTACGGAGGAGATCGCAAGACATTGCCTGGTTGATTTTGCTACGGCGGAGCAAATCAAGAAGCAGGTAGGGGAGAAAGAAACCATATCTTTCATGGATGTTATGCTGTTACCACAGAACATCAGTAGTGAAGAAGTAAAACAGATTACGGCACCAGTAATCGATGATATGGCACAGCAGGCGGCGGATAAGATTAAAGAGTTAAATGGTGATAAGGCAGTCAGTGCAGTTTTTGTTGTGGGCGGCGGCGGAAAAATTCCGGGATATACAGAAGCTGTTGCCGACAAGCTGGGGATCGCTAAAGAGCGTGTTGCGCTCAGGGGAGAAGAGGTTATGCAGCAGATCGTATTTGAAGAGGATGTAAAAAAAGACAGTCTTCTTGTCACCCCCATCGGAATCTGCTTAAACTTTTACGAGCAAAGCAACAACTTTATTTTTGTAAGCTTTAATGATGAGCGTATTAAGATTTATGATAATAACCGGCTGACAGTAGCAGATGCAGCCATACAGGCACAGTTCCCCAATGATGGACTTTTCCCAAAGAGGGGAGATAGCCTTGATTTTACGGTAAATGGAAAGCAGCGTATGGCAAGAGGGCAATTTGGCGAAACGGCAGTGATTACCGTAAATGGAGAGACGGCAGATATTTATACGCCGATTCATGCCAATGATCTGATCCGGGTGATACCCTCAACAGCAGGGGAGAAAGGACGGTTAACAATAGGAGAGTTGCCGGAGAGCACAGAGAGCCTTCAAGTAATTGTAAATGATAAGAAGGTGGAGGTACCCCGGTTTGCCAGTGTTAATGGGGTATTGCAGTCCGGATATTATGAGATACAGGAAAACGATGAGATAGAAATTCTGAATTATTATACGGTGGGACAGATTTTGGAATTTATGGATGTGCTCATAGAGCCATGGATGAATTTGTATGTCAATAATCGTCTTGCGAATAGGGATACACCGGTTTATGAAAACTTTTCTGTTCTTTGGACCAGAGAAATTCTGCCTGAGCCTCAGATGGAAAGCAGGGAGTCTGAAAAGAGCAAGGAAACAGTGATACAGGAAGAGGAAGAGAGCAGGGAGGAACCGGAGACGGTTGAGATGGAAGCTGAAGCAGAGGAAGAAGCGGTATCCATTTCTGTGATTGTGAATAATCAGCTTGTTGTGCTGGAGGGAAAAGCGGAATATATATACGTGGATGTGTTTGAAAAAATAGATTTTGATCGGAGCAGACCGAAAGGAATGGGCATCGTAACCACATTGAATGGCCGGCCGGCGCAGTATATGGAGCCCATACATGACGGCGATGTGCTGGAAATTTACTGGCGTTCCTGACCGGCAGCGTGGATATATAATTGGTGAAAGAAAAGAAGCAGGAAGGAATATGACATTAAGATGAGACTTTGCAGTATAGCCAGCGGAAGCAGCGGAAACTGTATTTATGTTGGCTCGGATACCACGCATCTTTTGGTAGATGTGGGAATAAGCGGAAAGAGGACGGAAGAGGGGCTGAAGGAACTGGATTTATCCATGCGGGATATTGATGGGATCTTCATTACCCATGAGCATGCGGATCATATTGCAGGGCTGGGAGTGCTCAGCAGAAAATACGAAATTCCCATTTATGCTACGGCAGGGACTATTGAAGCAATTAAAAATACCACTTCTGTGGGAGAAATACCGGAAGAACTGTTTTTCCCTGTCTGTGCGGAGGAAAAGGTTATAGTAAAGGACCTGGTCTGCAATCCTATGAGGATAAACCATGATGCAGCGGAACCTGTGGCATATCGGATACAACATGGCAGAAAGCGTGTGGGTATCATAACGGATCTTGGTAATTATAACGACTATACCGTAGAGTCCCTGCGGGGAATGGATGCCCTTCTTTTGGAAGCCAACCATGATGTTCATATGCTTCAGGTTGGACCCTATCCTTATTACTTAAAACAGCGGATTTTAAGTGATCGAGGACATCTTTCCAATGAACGTGCAGGACAGCTTTTGTACCATCTGCTTCACGAAAAGCTGCAGTCGGTAATATTAGGACATTTAAGTAAAGAAAACAATCTGCCGGAACTGGCATATGAGGCAGTTCGGGTGGAAGTGACTATGGCACGGATGAATGAGCAGGCTGACGAAACAGGTGAAGAGGCCGGGGAGGCAAAGATGACGGATTTTCCTATGTATGTGGCGCCCAGAAGTCAGAATTCACCAGTGATACATATTGCATAGTAAAGAAGGGAGAAGAAAATGAATAAGACAATTATTACGGTTGTGGGAAAGGATACAGTAGGTATTATTGCGAAGGTATGTACTTATCTGGCTGACAATCAAATCAATATTCTTGATATTTCACAGACTATTGTGCAGGGATTCTTCAACATGATGATGATCGTGGATACCAACGAAATGAGTAAGCATTTTGGAGAAATGGCAGATGAGCTTAAGGAACTTGGTGAGAGTATTGGTGTTGATATCAAATGCCAGAAGGAAGAAATCTTTGATAAAATGCACAGGATATAGAGCAGGAAGAGAGAAAAAGGACTGAAAATATGATTAACTTATTTGAAGTAGTTGAAACCAACGAGATGATTACCAAGGAAAATCTGGATGTGCGTACTATCACCATGGGCATCAGTCTGCTTGATTGTATCGATTCCGATTTAACCTCTTTAAATAAAAAAATTTACGATAAAATTTACGAGGCGGCAAAGGATCTGGTGAAAACCGGAGAGGAGATATCCAGAGAATTTGGAATTCCTATTGTGAACAAGAGAATATCGGTAACCCCCATTGCACTGATCGGTGGGGCGGCATGCAAAAGCATAGAAGACTATGCTTCCATTGCGCAGACACTGGATCAGGTGGCACATCAGGTGGGAGTGAACTTTATTGGAGGATATTCGGCTTTAGTATCCAAAGGGATGACACCTGCAGATGAGCTGCTTATCCGTTCCATTCCACTTGCTCTTTCTACGACCGACCGGGTATGCAGTTCCGTAAATTTAGGTTCCACCAAAACGGGAATCAATATGGATGCGGTAAAGCTTATGGGACAGATTGTGAAACAAACTGCTGAATGCACCAAAGAGCAGGATTCACTTGGTTGTGCTAAGCTGGTTGTCTTTTGCAATGCGCCGGATGACAATCCTTTTATGGCAGGAGCATTTCATGGTGTGACAGAGGCTGATAAGATCATCAATGTGGGGGTAAGCGGTCCCGGTGTCGTAAAAACAGCGCTCAGTAAAGTGCGGGGAGAAAATTTTGAGGTTCTATGCGAGACCATTAAAAAAACGGCATTTAAAGTGACCAGAGTAGGACAGTTGGTTGCGCAGGAAGCATCTGCCCGGCTTGGTGTTCCTTTTGGAATCGTGGATCTGTCATTGGCGCCAACACCGGCGATTGGAGACAGTGTGGCAGATATTCTCTGTGAGATTGGATTAGAATATGCCGGTGCGCCAGGAACCACGGCGGCACTTGCGCTTTTAAATGATCAGGTAAAAAAGGGAGGTGTTATGGCTTCCTCTTATGTGGGAGGTCTAAGCGGCGCGTTTATTCCGGTTAGTGAGGATCAGGGAATGATCGATGCGGTGGAAGCAGGAGCACTTACCTTGGAAAAGCTGGAGGCAATGACCTGTGTCTGTTCCGTGGGGCTTGATATGATCGCCATTCCCGGGGATACCAAGGATACCACCATTTCGGGAATCATTGCAGATGAGATGGCTATCGGCATGGTAAATCAAAAGACCACAGCAGTGCGTATTATTCCGGTGATCGGAAAGGGAGTAGGAGAAACTGTGGAGTTTGGAGGGCTTTTGGGATATGCGCCCATCATGCCGGTAAACGGGTTTTCCTGCGATGCATTTGTGAACCGGGGCGGCAGAATTCCTGCACCAATCCACAGCTTTAAAAATTAGTTGTAAAATTTAACAAAATACAAAACCGCTATTAGTAAAAAATTAAGATTATGCAGGTTGTTTCTTAGGGCATAGTATGCTATAGTTTGTATGTGATGTTAATCGAAGACACAAGATTATGAGGTGTAGCATGAATAATGGAAGAAATAAAGGCAGAAAATCAGTAACTCTTTTTCTTGTTTTGGTACTGGCGGCATTTGCACTTGCAGGCTGCAGAAAGTCAAGCAGTTCGGATGAAGAGGCAGAAAAGAAGGATTATGCATATGTTCCGGAATATCAACAGATAGATTTAGGAACCAGCAACGGGTACTTGGATGTAAACAGTACAGTGGCGTATGGCGATAATCTTTATCTGACGGTCTCATCGTGGGATGAAGAGAATGGTTCTTCATACAGGCTTTATAAGTATAATATGGTTGATAAAAAGACGGAAGAATTGCCGCTTGAGCTTGGAGAAAATGACTATATTACCAGACTGGCAGTTACTGGCGGGGGAAATATTGCAATCCTTATCAATCATTCCAGTTATGAATTGGATGAAAATGGAGAAGTGACAGATTATTCCTCCTATGTAGAACTAAAGGAAATATCGGGAGAAAGTGGTTCAGAAGTGAATTCACAGGATATTACTGGAATTCTAAGTGAAGATTCTCCTTATGTTCAACATTTTATGATTGATGGAAAGGGAAATTATTATATTTATGATGGAGAACAGGTTCTGCATGTAGTAAGCCCTGAATTACAGAAAATCTGTGATATCAGCATGGATGACTGGATCAATGATATGGTTGTATCCAAAGAAGGTGATGTATATGTCGGTTCTTATGGAGAAACCGGATTGGAGCTTAAGAAGGTTGATTTAAATTCCAAGTCGCTTGGAGAAAAGCTGGAAGGGATAGTATCAGGTTATGGAAATTGGAATTTCTTCCCTTCAACAACGGGGAGCATTTTAGTCTCCGGTGATAAGGTTGAGATTTATGATGCTGCATCGACCACAAAAGAGGATCTTTTTAGCTGGCTGGATGTGGATGTAAATAACAATTACATTGTACAGGCCGGAGAACTTTCGGATGGGCGGATCTGGGCAGTCTATCGTGATTATGAAGCGGAAGAAAGCAAGCCGGAAATACTGATCATTAAGAAGGTTAGTGCTTCTGAGGTGACACCTAAGACGGAAATCACTTATGGTACCCTGGCATTAGACTGGGATATGAAGAGGATGATCATTGAGTTCAATAAGAGCAATGAGAAATACAGGATTGTAGTCAAGGATTATGGAACCGAGGACTATCAGACCGGAAGGACACAGTTCAATGCGGATATCACTTCCGGGAAATGTCCGGACCTGATCGATCTGCGGAGTGGGAATTTTACTTTGTATGCCAATAAGGGGGTTTTAGAGAACCTATATCCTTACATGGAAAAGAGCAGTCTTAAGAAAGAAGATTTCCTGGAAAACGTGCTTGCGGCATATGAGGTGGATGGTAAGCTTTATGCAGTGATATCTGCGTTTACTATTTCGACAACCATGGCAAAACAATCTGTAGTAGGAAATATTAATGGGTGGACACTTTCGGAAATGCTTGATTTTGTTGAGGCGAATAACCCGGATAATATCTTTAACTATGGGTACAGAGACAGTATATTTTATTATTGCATTTACAATAATATAGATGAGTTTATTGACTGGGAAACCGGAAAATGCTCTTTTAACGGGGATGAGTTTATTCGTGTCTTGGAGTTTGCAGCGAAGTTTCCGGATGCAGAAAGTTTTAACTGGTCAGACCAGGAAGGAACTTATTCCAAGCTTAAGGCTGATAAGATTCTGCTTTTGCAGAGCGATATCCATTCAACGCAGAGCTTTCAGATGTATAAAGGTATGTTTGGAGAAGAAATTGCTTTTGTAGGGTATCCCAATAGTGAGAGAAGAGGTAATCTGATTCAGCCTGCCGGCGGCTGTATAGGAATTTCCGCCAAGTCCAAGAATAAGGATGGGGCATGGGAATTTCTTCAGACCATAATCGGCAAAGATTATCAGGAAAACATGAAGGATGGCTGGGGATTCCCGATCATGAAATCCGCTCTTGAGAAAATGTTTGAAGAGGATATGACCCCGGAATATTATGAGGATGAAAACGGGGAACAGGTTGAAACCATGAAGACCAGCTGGGGGTATGATGATTTTGATATTGATATATATGCGGCAACCCAGGAAGAGGTGGATACTATCTGGGAAATTCTTAAATCCGCAGATAAAACTTCCGGCAGTGTGGATGAACAGCTTATCAATATTATAACGGAGGAAACAGAGGCATTTTTCAAGGGACAGAAGTCCGCAGCGGATACGGCTGCTATCATTCAAAACAGAATTCAGGTTTATGTGAATGAGAACCGATAATTTGTGTGGTGGTTATAATGCGATTTTTAAAGGGCAGTAAGCCCAAGGAAAGCCTTTATGAGTTACAAACAGAGGCGAAGGAACAAAATAAAGCTGCAAGAAAAGGCAGAAAAGCTGGCAGTAACCGGAGAGACCGCAGAGGGAGGCAGATATCTGTTTTGTATCTGCTTCCCAGCATAATCGGGGTACTGCTGTTTTTCGTGTTACCGTTTTTGATCGTTATTTACTATTCCGTGATCGACAATCCGATAAGCGGAGAATTTGTTTTTTTTGATAATTTTGTTATGGTGTTTCAGAATGCGGCTTTCCAGCAGGCTGCCAAAAATACGTTGATGTTTTCGGCAACGGCAGTACCGCTTGCAGTTGTGTTGTCGATGCTTTTGGCTATGATGTTAGAGAGTAAGATCCCCTTTAAAAGTCAGTTCAGAACCTTTTTTTTAAGTCCGATGATGGTGCCAATCGCATCAGTTGTGTTGATTTGGCAGGTTCTATTTCACTATAATGGAATGATGAACGAGATTCTGGGATGGTTTGGACGTGACCGGGTTGACTGGCTGAATTCTGCTTATGCGCAGGTTGTTATTGTTATTTTATTTCTCTGGAAAAATTTAGGCTATAACATGATCCTGTTTATGTCGGCACTTAGCAGTATTCCGAAGGATATTCTTGAGGTGGCAATATTAGAGAGCGCTACTCCGTTCCAGATATTTTGGCATATTAAGCTGCGCTATTTGTCTTCAACCATCCTTTTTGTGACAATTATGTCTTTAATAAATTCTTTTAAGGTGTTTCGGGAAATCTATCTGCTAAAAGGAGATTATCCTTATGATACCATGTATATGCTTCAGCATTTTATGAATAATACCTTCGGAAAACTGGATTATCAGAAAATGTCTGCGGCAGCTATCATGATGGCAGTGGTAATGGTAGTGCTTATCGGCATCCTGTTTGTGACCGAAAGCTATTTCGGAAAGGATGTGGAAGGATGAAACGTAGAAAGATGGGGCGTTCAAAAGATGAATTATCTACAGAGCGGTGGGATAAGCAGGTAAAGACGAAAAAAAAGATCCGGAATACCAGGCAGATGGTAAGGATATGCTTTGGAACATTGTTTGCAGGCTGTTTTGCAGTGTTGTTTCTGATGCCGATCATACTTACGATCACCAATTCCTTTATGGCAGCTTCTGAGATTTCGGCCAATTACGGACAGGTTTTTGCTACATCAGAAACTGGCGGAAAGGTCTATATTTCTGAGAGGGTGAATTTGAAGTTTATACCGGATATGGTATCGTTCAGTCAGTATATTACCGTACTGTTTAAAAGTCCGGAGTACCTGCTTAAATTCTGGAATTCGGTGATCCTTGTTGTGCCCATTGTGGCATTCCAGCTTCTGGTTGCTATGGGAGCCTCTTTCGGATTTACAAGATACAGAGGAAGGATAAAGGAAATAATTTTCTTTCTTTATATCATATTGATGCTGATGCCTTATCAGGTAACGCTTGTCCCAAACTATCTGGTTTCGGACTGGTTAAACATATTAGACACAAACTGGGCGATCTGGCTGCCGGGAATCTTTTCTCCCTTTGCGGTTTTCCTGCTGACGAAATACATGAGAAGAATTCCGACTTCTGTGATGGAAGCGGCTCAGATTGACGGTGCCGGAGAATGGCAGATCTTTCAAAAAATCTGCATGCCTCTTTGCAAAGGCGCTATGTGCTCCGTTGCAATACTTATTTTTATTGATTATTGGAATATGGTGGAACAGCCACTGATTCTTCTGGCAGATTCGGAAAAGCATCCGCTTTCCGTGTTCCTGTCAAAGATCAATGCCGGGGAGATCGGACTTGCATTTGCGGTTGCGACGATCTATATGGTGCCACCTATTTTGGTTTTTCTTTACGGGGAAGATTATCTGGTAGAAGGAATCACTTATCAGGGTGGTATTAAAGGATAGGTTAAATATCAGGTGCAGCATCAGAAGTAACGTTAGACAGAAACATGAGGATATATTACGATATGGATGAGGAAAGGCGGTAAGTATATCATGAATGAGCAGAATGCAGGAAAAAGAAGGGAATGGGTTAAAAATGCGGCAATCATCTTTTTGGTGATCTTGCTGATCTTAACATTTTTCTCGAATACCATTATGAATTACTCACTGCCGGAGGTGGCAACCCAGTATGTCCAGAGGGGCAGCATTACGGCAAAGGTTCGGGGAACCGGAAACGTGGAGGCAACAGACCCTTACAATGTGATGGTGAAGGAATCAAGAGTGATCGCCAGCGTTGCGGTAAAGCAGGGAGATGAGGTTGAAAAGGATCAGGTTCTTTATTATCTTGAAGATGCGGAGAGCGAAGAACTTACCAAGGCTGAGGAGGAACTGGAAGACCTTAAGTTGAATTATATGAAGGGACTTTTCGGCAGTAATGTATCTTCTGAAGTCATCAGCAAGGTGGCAAACGGAAATGTTGACGGATTTTCTGCCCTGCAGGCAAAGGTTACGGATATGCAGAACCGTCTGGATAATGCGGAAGCAAGAGTGAAGGAATGCCAGGAAAATTTGAATAAGATTAGTTTGCAGAGTACCATAAGCAGCAATAATTCCTCGGTAAGTACTATATCAGATGAATTGGAGAAAGATCTTGCAACTGCGGATATGGAAAAGATAAAAACGGCATTTGATAACAGTAAAGCGGAAAGACTTGCAGAACTGAATAGTGAAATTCAGGAAAAGACGAATCAGATAAGTGATTTAAACGAATTGATAGAGAAAGCACAGTCATATGCAGGAAGCAGTAGTACAGGAGCAGATGGCAGCTCGAGTGCAGCAATGGAAGTATTCAACCAAAGACAAGAAGATGTAAACGCTAAAATTGCAGTACTTAGGAATAGTAATTATCCGATAATAAATCCGGACATTTCAATTCCAGAGAATAATCCAACAGAGAAGGATATTAAGGCATGGTATGATAATATTGATTGGACAGAGATGAATAATGATCCTGATAAGCAGAAAGCTTGTCAGGCAGATTATGGAGAATATAGGGTTGCTGTGGATTTGTTGAATGAGGCAGCAAGCACGCTGAAGGAATATGGCGGAAATTCTACAGATCAATTGAGCAGATTGGAAAAGTTGGAAGATCAGTTAACTTCTTTACAAAATAAAAAAGCAGAAGTAGAAGCCATTACCGTAACTTCTGAGGATGGTTATTTAGATGCATTAAATCGGCTGAATCAGGCAACGAGAAACATCACAGAACTGACTTACGCAGACAAGCAAACCTCGGTTGCTTACCAGAATCAAATCGCCAATGCGGAAGCTGCCTTAAAAACTGCTCAATCTGTTTATGATCTTCTGAAAGAAGAGCAGACCAATATGAATGCGGATATTAATGCGGAGCTTGATCTTGCCAAGGCTAGCAAGGATATTGCTAAGAAACAGGAGGAGATTGAGAAACTACGTGAAAAGTCCATGGGTGCGGAAATTAAGGCGCCGGTAGCAGGAACAGTTACCTCGCTTGCTTATGTGGCAGGAGAAACCACAAAGCCGGAAGATGTAGCAGCCGTTATTCAGGTGGAAGGTAAGGGTTATACTCTTAGCATTTCCGTGACCAATGATCAAGCAAACAAGGTAAAGGTAGGAGATGAGGCAGAACTACAAAACTCATGGTACTATGATAATGTTAAGATTCTTCTTACGGCCATTAAACCTGATCCGGATGCACCGGGACAGAAAAAGCTTCTGACATTTGATGTGTCAGGTGACAATTTTACAGCAGGGCAGGCATTGAATATTTCCGTGGGACAAAGAAACGCTGAATATGAGCTGGTGGTGCCCAACAGTGCTGTCAGAGAGGATAATAACGGGAAGTTTATTTTGATAGTGGAATCCAAGAGCAGTCCTTTGGGCAATCGGTATATTGCAACAAGAGTGGATGTTGATGTGCTGGCATCGGATGATAACAATACGGCAATTTCGGCACCGCTTTATGGATATGAATATGTGATAACAACTTCAACGAAGCCTGTGGAAGCAGGGAAACAGGTAAGGCTGAACGAATAGTATCATATTTACCTTGAGATATCACAGAGTTAATAGAATTAAGATCGGAGGATGATGATATGATGTATCCATATATGACACTCAATGATAATACTGAGATAACACATTCGGAAATGAAATCAGATGGAACTGTAAAAGTGTACATTGAAACTCCAGATGAAAAGGTTTGTTTTCGTCATGCTGCTTGTTGGCTTCCTGAATATAAATGGGAAGATATTTATGCATATTCTGATGAAGACATTGCAAGATTTCAAGAAATTATTGAGTCAACTGCACATTTGATTATGGAATTTTCGCAGGAGGGAGGATTTGATAATGCCTCAAATCTTTAGATTTGGTTCATATTGGGTTTATTTTTGGACTAACGAAAGCAAGCCATTAGAACCCATACATGTTCATGTCTCAAGTGGAAGCCCTGTTGCTAATAAGTGATTAATAAATGGCATGAATATTTTGGAGAAATCAGTTATTATTGCTGAAAGGTTCATCTTTTATTGTAAATGAAGAAAAGTAGACAAAGAAAGGAGACAGTTATGGGGGCAAAGATAAAGGCTTTTTTGAGCGGACTTACGTTGAAGCAGATCATTTTATCTTCCGTTTTTGTACTGTCTCTTATTCTGTTTCTGATATTGACACTGTGGTCAAATCAGATGGTGGATGGTCTGATAGATCAGCAGGCCGCGGCCCGATGGGATACAGAGGGAAAGAGCGCTCAGGTCAGCTGTTATTTGTCAGAACGGGTAGAACTGGATGAGATGATGATCATCAATTTTGAAAAACAGTTGGAGCAGCAACTTAAGGAGGTTCTTTCGGCCGAGGAGTATTCAGAGGAGAACGGCAAGCGGCTGGTTGCAGATGCATATAGTTCTCAGGGACAGATAACGGTAATCAGTGAGAAAAGCACGTTGGAAGCCGCAGCAGTGGGCGTTGGAGGCGATTTTTTTCTGTTTCATCCGCTTACACTGGTATCCGGAGGATACTTTTCCGGGGATGATTTGATGAAGGATCATATAATATTGGATGAGGAAGCCGCCTGGCAGTTATTCGGGTCTTCTGATATTGCAGGGCAGAGCGTGATGATCGGGGGAATTCCTCATTATGTAAGCGGTGTGATAAAAAGACAGACCGGAAGATTTGCCGAGAAAGCAGGACTTGATAAAACTATTGTTTATCTTTCCAATGAAAGCCTTTTGGCATACGGAGAAAGTGGAGGAATCAATACTTATGAAGTACTAGCACCAAATCCGGTAAAACATTTTGTTTATACGGCAGTGAAAGAAAAACTAGGTGTGGATGAAAACAGCATGATCGTAGTGGAAAATTCCTCCCGCTATACCCTAGAATCATTGATACCGGTGATTCTGGATTTTGGAACCAGGTCTATGCAGGACTCCGGTGTAAAATTTCCTTATTGGGAAAATATCGGCAGGGGCGCAGAGGATGTAAAAGCGTTAGTGCTTTTGTGGCAGGGAATCTTTCTGCTGATACCGACAGTCATTCTTGTGGTATTTCTGTTCATAAAATGGAAAAATAGAAACTTCTCATGGCGAGATGTTGGAAATTATCTGATAGATACGAAGGATAAGCTGCGGCAGCATGCCGTAGCGAAAAAGGATAAGTGGAAAGACTTTTAAAGGGGGGATAGGTTTTGAAAAGGAAAATTACGTTATTATTATTTACATTGATTATACTGACAACAGCAGGCTGCGGTCGGAAAGAGAATAATTCTTCTGAGCAGGAAACCGCAAGGAGTAAAGAACATGTATATCGGATGGAAGATCTGGAGATTGGGGAGAATCCATACAGCAGTGTAAGTCTGATTCAGTCAGGGGATGAGTTCCTGGCATTTGAATATGTCTGGCCGGAGGATGGCGGAATTTATAAGATTCATTTTAATAAACTAACAAAAGATGGAAAGAAAGAAGAATTATTCAAGCTTGATGGGGAAGAAGAAGGCGGTTACAATAACATAAATTCTGATGGAAACAATCTGTATCTGATCAAAAATAAGTATATCTATACCGGGCAGATAGATGAGGAAACCGGGGATGTGATTGAAGAAGGGGATTATCGGGATGAATATTATCTGGTCAAGATGAGTATGAACGGCGAAGAGATATTCAGTATTTTAATGAACGAAATTCCAGAATTGAAAAAGATGGAAGAAGAGCAGGGATGGTTTAGCGCTTACGGAATGTTTTTGACGGATGACAGTATCTATATTTCCTGTTGTGGGATGTATACTCGTTTTGACAAAGAGGGTAATTTCCAGAAGATAATGGGAACAGTTGGTGGAGAAAGTGACTTTAATAATGCCAACTTCATTCCCCTTGCAGATGGAAGAGTAGCAGCGCTTCTCTATGAAGAAAACGGTGCCTCCATCGCTCTTGCAGATATGGAAAACGGAAGTATAGGCGAAAAACATACGCTCCCCGGCGCATTCAGCTACAGCTTTTATCCGGGAAGCGGTTATGATCTTTTCATAACGGATACCTATGGAGTGTATGGTTATAATATCGGTGACGAAGCTCCATCGCCTCTTTTAAATTTTGTGGATTCGGATATGGCTTTCTGGGGACTTGGTAATGTACTTGCTATCAATGAGAAGGAGTTTTATGCTACTTATGATGACATGGATACCGGAGAATCTCACCTGGCAAAATTTATAAAGGTGGACCCGGCTGATGTTAAAGACAAGAAAGTCATTACCCTTGCCATGGCATACACCGATTGGGGCGTGCGTTCACAAGTTATTAAGTTTAATAAGGCAGATGAAGAATATCGTATTACCATTCAAGACTATTCTTCTTTGTATGCAACGGAGGATGATTACAATGCAGGCATTACCAGATTAAATGCAGATATTGTTTCTGGAAAAGTGCCGGATATTCTTCTTCTGGATGAGAGTATGCCGGTGGAAAGTTATATGAATAAGGGGTTGTTTGAGAATCTGAATCCTTACATTGAGAAGGATAGTGAACTGGATCTTAATAATTTTATGCCAAACATTATGGAGGCATTTTCTCAAAATGGAAAGCTTTATATTTTGGTTCCTAACTTTTCTATTCGAACACTGGTTGCCAAGACCTCGGAGGTAGGACAGGAGAGAGGCTGGACGGTGCAGGAGGCAATGGAGCTTTGGGATTCTAAGCCGGATGGTACAGAATTCCTAAATGCGTCAACACAGACAGAGATGCTGGATAGCTGTATGCGTATGGCAAGCAGTCAGTTCATAGATCCCAAGAGCGGGAAATGCAGCTTTGACAGTGATGAATTTATTCAGATGCTGGAGTTTATTAACCGTTTTCCAAAGGAAATTGGTGAAGACTACTATTCGGATGATTACTGGGAGAATTATGATTCCCAGTGGCGAGAGGGAAGGGTTTTGACCAGCTATAATTATGTTGGAGATTTTCGAGATTATAACATAACGAAAAAAGTAACTTTCGGAGAAGATATAACCCTGATTGGATTCCCTTCTTCCGATGGAGACGGTTCCGTGCTTGTTCCGGGAAATGAATTTGCAATGTCATCCAAATCGAAGAATAAAGATGGAGCATGGAAATTTTTAAGGACTTTCATTACAGAGGAATACCAGTCGGAGATTTATGGGTTTACATTGAGCATTTCGCAGCTCAAAGAGCGGGCAAAGAAGGCAATGGAGAAGCCTTATTATGAAGATGAGAATGGAAATAAGGTGGAATATGATGATACTGCCTATGTTGACGGTGTGGAAATAATCATTGATCCTATGACGCAGGAGGAAGCGGATGATTTTCTGAATCAGCTTTATTCCTTCCATCAGGTATCCCGGTATGACGAATCGCTGGATCAGATCATCAGCGAGGAAGCCGCTGCTTATTTTGCTGGACAGAAAAGTGCAGAGGATGTAGCGAGAATCATTCAGAGCAGGGCACAGATTTATGTCAATGAGACTAGATAAATTGTCGGAAGGGATGAAATGGGATGGAGGACTGGCAGGCAAGGACAAAGCTGCTTTTATCGGATGAGCAAGCAGAGAGGTTAGGAGCAGCCCATATTGCAGTGTTTGGGATCGGCGGCGTGGGAGGCTACGTGGTGGAAGCCCTGGCAAGAAGCGGAATCGGGCATCTAACGCTGATCGATCATGATACCATTTCTGTAAGTAATTTAAACAGACAGATTATAGCAACCAGAGAGCATATTGGTGAATTTAAAGTCAATGTGATGAAAGAGCGGATTCTATCCATCAATCCAGAGGCGGAGGTGCGGATATTTCATTGCTTTTTTCTGCCGGGAGAGCCGGCAGAGTTTTTCCCTCTTTCACAGTATTCTTATGTAGTGGATGCCATTGATACGATATCTGCCAAAATCGAGCTTGCCTATCTGGCACAGCAGGAAGGTTTTCGGCTGATCAGCAGTATGGGAACGGGCAATAAATTGGATTCATCCCGGTTTCAGGTGGCAGATATTTATGAGACCAAAGTATGTCCGCTTGCAAAAGTCATGAGAAAGGAACTGCGAGCAAGAGGGATTGAAAGGCTTAAGGTAGTCTATTCTGAGGAAGAGCCGCTTACCCCGCGGATGCAGATTCGGGAGGGGACGAGAAGAGCTGTTCCGGGGAGCATTTCTTTTGTACCGGCGGCGGCAGGATTGATGATTGCCGGAGAAGTGATAAAAGATTTGATTAATTTAGGTTAAGTATGATAGAATAAAAACAACTTGAAATTTTTGGGGCTTTTTATACTAAAACATATAGATAATATTAGGAGATTCAATGGAAAAAGAGTTAAAAGGGGATGGCCTTTCATGGATCTTGCTTAGAATGAATATATTTCCTATCATAATATTGACTTTGGTGATTACAGCATTCAGTGCAATCAGTTTTGCAAATTCCATGAATGAAGAAGTGAAAAATGGACTGGTTAATTTATGTAATACCGTTACAACCGCGTATGATACTATTTATGAGGGAGCATATCGGACGGTAGAACAAGATGGAGCTGTTTATATGCTGAAGGGGGAACACCAGCTAAATGGTGATTTTGCCTTTATTGATTCCATAAAGGAAAAGACGAATGTAGATGTTACTTTTTTTTATAAAGATACCCGTGTGATCACTACCATCCGGGATGAAGACGGAAACCGTGTAATCGGGACAAGAGCAAATCCAGCGGTGGCTAAGGAGGTTCTGGAGGGTGACAGGGAAGCGTTTTATTCCAGTACGGAGATAGAAGGAGAAAGATATTTTTCTTATTATGCACCACTTCATGCGGAAGACGGAACCTGTATTGGAATGATTTTTTTGGGGAAACCGGCCACAGAAGTAGATAAACTGGTACGAAGATCCATAAACCCTACGGTCCTTTTTGGGTTGATAACCATGCTTTTTGTATGTTTCTTTTCCATTCGTTTTTCAAAGCAGCTTGTCAATTCCATACAGAGAATAGAGACATTTCTTGAGTCATCTTCCAATGGAAATCTTCATACTAAATTGGATTCGAAAGTGCTTTCCCGTAAGGATGAACTGGGAGATATGGGACGGCATGTGGTCAAAATGCAGAAAGCGCTTCGTGAACTGGTGGAGCAGGACATGCTTACCGGTTTAAATAACAGACGAAGCGGCGAAAAGCTTTTAAAACAGGTTCATGAAAGCTATGAGAAAGAAGGAGTTCCTTATTGCCTGGCTATTGGAGATATTGACCATTTTAAATATGTCAACGACACTTATGGGCACGAGTGCGGAGATGTAGTTCTTGCGGGAAGTTCTCTCTTACTTAAAGAGCATATGCAAGGAAAGGGATTTGCTATAAGATGGGGCGGAGAAGAATTCCTGCTAGTGTACAGAGACATGAATATGGATAAGGCTTTGCCGCATTTGCAGGAACTGATGGAGTCACTCAGAAATATGCATATCCCATATGGAGATACATACATCGGAATTACGATGACCTTTGGAATTGTAGAGGGAAGTATGGAACGGATAGAGCTTATTATACGTGATGCGGACACAAAGCTTTATGAGGGAAAAAACGGCGGCCGTGATCGAATTGTATCTTAGACAAGTAAATAAATACTTTTTGAAGGTTTTACGGAACAATAACAGGAGACTGTCTGAATTCATTCAAGGCAGTCTTTTTTTGCGTCTGAGATGACTCATGAAGCATTTTGTTATTTGCTTTGGAAGCAGATACTGTTTCGTATATGGAAGCATAAAAAAGCTCCTTTTTCAAAAAGTCGAGGGCATCACCGGTAAAGCTGTTTTTTGCATCTGCCAGCTTGGTGACAAGCGGTATGAGACTGTTTTTTTTCAGAGAAGAAAGGAGAGGAGAGGCACTTTTGCGAAAGCCTAAAAGACGCCCATACGGAAGAAAATATTTTCGTTCTCCGTAGTTTTCTTTATAAAAGTCAGGAGTTTTTATGTCAAGAAGGATGTGGAGCAGCACCCGGCTTATGCGAGCATAGGTTAAATCTTTTGATTTCAAAAGGCTGCAAAAAGCCGTATAGCCGGTATATTCGGGTAAATACTTGATGATTTTGTCGGAAAGATCCGGCGTACAGTCAAGATACATCGAAAAGCCCTGTTCCATTTCACACAAAAGCTTGTAATGCAGAATTTCGGACAGATCATCTTCCGTAAGAAAAGAACCTGTTTTCATGGCATCGTTAAAAAGAGCATGGCTTTCTACAGGAAGGTATTCGGATATATTTTCAAAATTTTTGGCGTATGCATCCTTATCAGAAGAACCATAGGGGCAGCTTTTGACAAAATTACGGATGGCAGCTGCGGAAATAAATGAGGCAGAAGAGTCATGGAACCCGGTATCATGAAAATCATTTCCCAGGCGGGTAATGGTAAAAGGGACAATACTACTATTTTGTGAAAGCAGCGCCCTGCAATATTCCACCCCCAGAATATTATTAGGCAGAGTAAAAAGATTTTCGGTATCTTTGCAGGAGGATAGCTGTTCTTTAAAAAGCTTTTCTTTTGCGGCAGGATAAGAAAGTCCGTCTTTCAGCATGGGACGCAGAAGAGAAGCGGATTCGTTCTCACAAGACAAAAGTGTCGAAGCGGCCCGGGTAAGTGTTTCTAACGATCCGGATTCACTTCCGAAAGAAAGAATATCGACAACCCCAAGACGCCCGGCAAGCGCTACGGCACCTTGTGCAAAATATTCTGCACTGGATACGGCGTACAGAGTGGGAAGTTCAATAACCACATCGGCACCACCAAGAAGCGCCATCCGGGTGCGGGTATACTTGTTAAGCAGGGCAGGAGCCCCGCGTTGCACAAAATCACCGCTCATAAGAACCAGAATGTAATCGGCACCGGTTAATTCCCGTGTTTTTGACAGGTGATATTGATGACCGGTGTGGAAAGGATTATATTCAGCAATTACAACGGCTACTTTCATAAATGAGTACCTCGGAATTTCGATTGTTTTTCAATATACTGTAACATAGAAATTCTAAAGAAGCAATTGTGTACCCATTAATAACAGGTTATAATGGCAGTAGCAAATTTAAATAATATGGGGTAATTATAATGCAAGTTGGAACAATTGAAACGAATCGTTTATATTTACGTGGATTTCAAAAAGAGGATGCCAGATTTGCCATCAGTATTTGGAATGATCCAGAGATGGGAGAATACCTGCCAGATGAAGCAATGGAAGAAATCGACGAGGCATATTTAAAAGAGATAGAAAAACTGCCGGAGGATGGAATATGCTGTTATATGATAGCTGAATTTAAGGATACACATGAAAGAATCGGAACTTGTAGCTTTATTCCAAGCGCAGACGGCAAAGTTTACGATATTGCTTATTGTGTGCATAAGAAATATTGGGGAAATGGATACGCGACCGAAATGGCAAAAGGAATGGTGGAGTATGCGAAGAATCATGGTGGAAACAAAGTGACTGTCAGAGTTAACAAGGATAATGCCGGCTCAAATACAGTCGCTAGGAAAATAGGCTTTGAAGTCGTTGGAGAGAAATGTTACAAAAAGCGTGGGACAGAAGTGGAATTTTGCGATTATTTATATGAATTGAATTTAACTTAACGTTTAGCTGGTTTACCTGTAGTAACTAAACGTAAATTTTCGATAGGAAGACTTGTCGGAAAAGTCGGATTACGGTATAATTTTATCTGGGTATATGATTTTTATGCAAAAATATAGTATTGGATTGAAAGGAGAATCAGTTATGTCATACATTGACGTGATTAAGGACAAAGCAAGAATGGACAGGAAGACAATCGTTCTTCCAGAAACGACCGATAAGAGAACTCTGATTGCGGCTTCCCATATTATCAAGGAGGGGATAGCGGACATTATCATGATCGGTAATGAAGAAAAAATCATGGATGGTGCAACTTGGCTGGAGATCGAGTTAGATGGGGTTACCATTATTAATCCGCACACCTGCGAAAAGCTGGATTCTTATGTGGATCTTTTGTATGAAACGCGTAAAAATAAAGGAATGACACCGGAGAAGGCAAGAGAAATCCTGCTGACGGATAATCTTACTTTTGGTGTGATTATGGTTAAAGCGAACGATGCGGACGGTATGGTTGCCGGTGCATGTCATGCGACAGCCGATACATTGCGTCCGGCTCTTCAGATATTGAAAACAGCTCCTGGTGTAAAGCTGGTATCCGGATTTTTCCTGATGTGTATTCCGGGCTGCCCCTATGGAGAGGATGGAACCTTCTTGTTTGCAGACTGTGGTTTGAATCAGGATCCTACAGCTGAAGAACTGGCAGCGATAGCAGATACTTCTGCTAAGAGCTTTAAAAGTCTTGTGGGTGCAAAGCCTGTTATTGCTATGCTTTCTCATTCTACTAAGGGAAGTGCAAAACATCCGTTGGTTGACAAAGTGGTGGAAGCAACCAGGATTGCCCATGAGCAGTATCCTCATCTTACTCTGGATGGAGAGTTGCAGACAGACGCAGCTCTGGTTCCCCAGGTTGCTAAATCAAAGGCTCCCGGAAGCGAAGTGGCTGGTAAGGCAAATGTGTTGATTTTCCCCAATCTTGACTGTGGAAATATAGGATATAAGCTGGTTCAGAGATTGGGAAATGCAGAAGCTTACGGGCCTATGCTGCAGGGAATTTCCAAGCCGGTAAACGATCTGTCAAGAGGTTGTTCCTGGCAGGATATTGTAGGTGTTGTGGCACTGACTGCCGTACAGGCACAGTTAGTATAAAAGGAGGATTTTAGAAACATGAATATTTTAGTTATAAACTGTGGAAGCTCTTCACTAAAATTTCAGTTGATCAACGCGCAATCGGAGGAACTGATTGCCAAAGGACTTTGTGAGAGAATCGGTATTGAAGGAAGCCAGATGACTTATGCACCAAAGGATGGTGATAAGCTTCAGATAACTGAGCCTATGGCAGATCATACGGCAGCCATCAGACTGGTGCTTAATGCGCTTACTGACGAAAAATCAGGCGTGGTAAAAAGTCTCGATGAGATTGGTGCTGTAGGACACAGAATTGTTCATGGAGGCGAAAATTTTGCGACATCAACACTGATCACCGACGAAGTATTAGCTGCGATTGAGGCCTGCAATGATTTGGCGCCGCTTCATAATCCGGCAAATCTGATTGGAATCAATGCATGCCGCGAATTGATGCCAGAAACGCCCATGGTTGCTGTTTTTGACACGGCATTTCATCAGACCATGCCGGAGGAGGCATATCTTTATGGAATTCCTTATCATTACTATGAGGATTACAAGGTAAGACGATACGGTTTTCATGGAACCAGCCATTCTTATGTATCTCAGCAGGCAGCAAAGATGCTTGGAAAGCCTTATGAGGAGCTTAAGATCATAGTGTGTCATCTTGGAAATGGAGCAAGTGTATCGGCAGTTAAAAATGGAAAATGTGTAGATACCTCCATGGGACTTACTCCTCTGGAAGGATTGATCATGGGAACCAGATCTGGCGACATGGATCCTGCAATTATAGAATTTCTGTGTAATAAAGAAAATAAGTCCGTACATGAGATTTTAAATGTATTGAATAAAGAATCTGGTGTTCTGGGATTGTCAGAAGGATATTCTTCTGATTTCCGGGATCTGGAAAAGGGATATCGGGCAGGTGAAGCTCCGTCAATACGTGCAATGAAGACCTTTGCTTACAGGGTAGTAAAATATATCGGTGCTTATGCGGCAGCAATGAACGGTGTGGACGCAATCTGCTTTACAGCAGGAATTGGTGAGAACGGTCCGTTTATCAGAGGAATGATCTGTTCTTATCTGGAATACCTGGGGATTGCAATCAATGAAACAGAGAATGCAAAGCGGGGGGAAGAGACTGTGATCTCAACACCGGAGAGTAGGACGAAGGTTTTAGTTATCCCGACAAACGAGGAATTGGCTATTGCAAGAGAGACCTTTGAACTGGTAAAATAATTCCGGTCAGGTATTGACAAACGGGATAACCACCGTTATAATTGTTTGAGTGTGTGGTAGATTATCTGCGCATATGTTTCATAGGAGCATGATATGTTGATGAATCTGACTGATGTTTTTTCAATTGAGGGAAAAGACATAGAGGAAAATCTTGTATTAGAAGCGGATGAGATATCCTATATGGGTAATACTTATCCCATTACAGAGAAATCGCCTGTATGTGTTAAATGCTCAAACATTGGTACAGGAAAAGCATTAGTAAGCGGAACAGTATCCATTGTCCTTCTGATTCCCTGTGACAGATGTTTAAAGGAGGTAAGACTTCCTCTTTCATTTGAATTCACACAGGAGGTTAGTTCTCCGGAAGCGGCGGAGCTGACAGGAGATGAGGATAAGCAGAGCTTTCTGCAGGGATATGAGCTTGACATAGAAGCTCTGGTAAATAGTGAGATCTTGGTCAATATGCCGGTCAAGGTACTTTGTAAGCCTGATTGTAAAGGGATTTGCAAGCAGTGTGGACATGACCTGAATGAAGGGGACTGTGGATGCGATACATTCGTTCCTGACCCGAGAATGGCGGCTATTAAAGATATCTTTAATGCGAATAAGGAGGTGTAACGATGTCTATTTGTCCTAAGAATAAATCTTCAAAAGCCAGAAGAGATAAGAGAAGAGCAAACTGGAAGATGAGTGCTCCCACATTGGTAAAGTGCAGCAAATGCGGCGCGCTGATGATGCCTCATAGAGTATGCAAGGCATGTGGTTCTTACAATAAGAAAGAAATCATTGCTCAGGATTAATTAAAATGAATTTTGTCAAGGACTTCATTAAAAGTGAGGTCCTTGATTTTTTTGTGAGGTTTATTATGGAACAACCAAAAGAGAATTTTCATGTGGATCTTGAAAAGGCGATTTCACAATATGCTGATATGATTTATCGGATCGCAGTGACGATTACGGGAAATAAAGCGGATGCGGATGATGTGTTTCAGGAAACATTTTTACGTCTTGTAAAGAATCAGACTAAAATCCAGAGTGAAGAACACCTAAAGGCATGGTTGATAAAGGTTGCCGGAAATTGTGCCAAAACTATGGTGATGAGTCCATGGAATCAGAAGACACAAGGATTTTTGAGGGAAGAGGTCAAAGGGATGACAGGAGCGGATGCGGAACAAAGCCAACTGCTTATGGAACTGCACACACTTCCCCAAAAGTATTCCCTTGTTTTGTATTTATTTTACTATGAGGGATATTCTGTTAAAGAGATAGCGGGGCTGCTTGAAAAGAATGAAAACAGCATCAAAACGCTCCTGAAAAGAGGAAGGAATCTTTTAAAGAAGAGTCTGGAGGAAGGAGGGGAAGGCAATGCATAAATTGTACGATGAGAGCGAAGAATTAAGAAAAGAGTTTATAGATACGTTTTCCAGCATTCATGCATCAGAGGATTTGAAAGCCCGTACCCTTACTGTAATGCTCGATGAAGAGGAAATCCGAAGCAAAGAAACCAGGGTAAGATCATTGTCTGCTAAAAAGATATGGTCCATATCCATTCCAGCTGCGGCACTGCTTTGTGCAGCGTTGGTTATGATAGTGCTAAAGGGAACACCGGAACCCCCTTATATCACACAGCTGGAGAATGGCGTTTTTTGTGAGGAAGTAAAGCTTGAGGACGGAGAACTTCATTTTGTGGCAGGCCGTGTGGCTATATCCATTACACCCAATGCAGGTGGTGTTACTATCGGACAGAACCAGAATAGTGAAGTACTGCTGCCGGAGGATGGAGATCAGGTTCTGGAACAAAAGGAGAATGATGTCGGCGGTTTGTTGAGCTATAAAAAAACAGCAGCCATAAAGCTTCCGGATATCGGAGTAAAGAACTGGTCTTATATCGGAGAACAAAAGATTTATATCACTGTGCTTGACACCGTGGATACTCGTTATCAGGCGATCTTTGAAAAAGACGGGCAGGCGTATGAAGTGACGGGAATCGGAGTTTGGCAGAAAGAATTTATTGATTATTTGTATCAGATTGTTAAGAAATAAAAATAGCAGATGGAAAATATTTTTCTAATGAAACTTTTTCCGATATTTCAAAGTATATATTGTATAAGACATTTCGCATTTGGGAAATGTATTGAAAATATCAGTATGTATCCTGACATGCAGGACGCAGAAATGGAGGATTAAAGTGAGACACAAAGGAAATTATTTCAGAAAGACAGCTTTACTGCTTGCAGCCGTTTTAGTGCTTTCAGGCTGTGGCGGCAACGCAAAGCAGCCTTCTGAAAATGAGGCAGAGGATGAACAGATGACTCAGCAGGTTGAAACAGATGATAAGGATACGGAAACGGATGCCAGTCAATCGGAACCGGAAGCAGACAGTTCCGCAGGAACAGATACTGCGCTGGTAGATGAATTGAAGAAAAAGTATTCAGCAGCGGATAAAAATGAGTATGACGGAAATGTAATCAAGGTGAAGAGAGATCAGGCAGTGGAGATCAAGATTGGATATGATCTGTGGGCCAGTGACACCAGCCCTTATGACAGCTTTGTAATCTATCAGGACGCAGAACTTAAATTTCCCATAGAGGTAAGCAGTATGGATTTTGATTCTGCTACTGGGACGCTCATTATCAAACCGCCTTTTTCCGGAGTGGCGGAGATCATGGATTCGGATGGTGTTGATCTCAGTCATTTGAGCGGTAACTATTTATCCGGAGACAATGAAAGCGGCTGGGGAACTCTCTCACAGTATTATTTAAAGACTTCCGTGAATCTGGAGACAGGAGAAGCGCTGCCTGCACCGGTGATCACGGTAATCAAAGTGGAAGCAGAAATTCCACAGGCCCCGCAGCTTGTTTTTGATCAGTTAGAGGACGGTTATGCGCGTTTTTCATGGAAAGCGGTACCCGGAGCAGAGGGTTATCTTTTATTCCGTATCAACAAGGATGACGAAGGTTTGTGGAGTTACTGCAAGGCGTTTGCCGATGTAAAGGGGACAGAATGGACAAGCGAAGGTACTGCAAACGAGTTTGAGGGGAAAATATTATCCTTAAATTATGACTTCGTCCAGTTTTTTGTCTCTGAGGATACGAAAGAGTGGATCGAAGAAGGGGACGGAGGATTCCTGAAAGAATTCGCGCTTGATGATATGGCGTACAATGAATATTGGGATGAGTATTATGGGGTGATTGCCTATAATGCAAATGGCTGTTCACCTATCAGCAATCTGATAAGCGCTATGGATGTTTCCCATATGCTTCCGGAAGAAAAGGCCAGCAACAGCAATGAAAATTTCTTTGGTATTAGCGGAGTGCTGGATCTTCCTGCAATCATGAATGTGACGATGTGTGACGGAAGCAGGGCGCAGAAGGTACTGATTTATGATTTTGATAATTATGAGAAGGATGAAGAATATAATGTCATCCGAATTAAAGCAAAAGCACTTCAGACACCTTTCATAGAAGAACTTGCTGTTTATGAAGTGAATTGGGATACATTGGATGCTGATCTGGAGGCGGTAAAAAAACGTCAGGAGGAATTAATCAACAAAGGCGGTAATGTAGCGCCGTCACTGACGATTGATGAGGGTGCACCGTCTAAGAGCGAAGATACAAAACCGGAGGCAAACGAGTCGGAGGAAGCAGAGCCGGAGCCGGAAGCAAAAGCGGAACCGGAGGATACGAAGCCCTCGCAAAGCGGACGTAAAGAGATTAAGATCACAGCCAATTCAGCCATGAGCGAATACATTGCGCTGAATATGTTAGAGACCAAAGGGGAAATCCGTCTTTCGGATTTCCCAGAATCTGCGGATGTGGAGCAGGTAGTTGATGCTTTTTTTGAGGCACAGTATCAAAACCCGCTGATACTTGGGGTTCAGGGAGGAAGCATTGACACGGAAAAAAGAATTTTGTATGTGGATTACGATTTCCCCCGGCAGGTTACTGCTGCAAAACAGCAGGAAATACAGGAAAGGGTAGAAGAGATCACCAGTGAGATCATATCCGATGGTATGACGGATGTGGAAAAAGAGATGGCAATCAATGCATGGCTTTGTGAGAATGCGGTTTATGACGACGGAGCGCTGGAAAATGCAGAAAAGTACTCTTTTACACAGGTGGATGAAGATTTTTATGATTCCTTTACGGCATATGGAATATTGACTGAGGGCGTAGGGGTGTGCGCTAGCTATTCGGCCTCTTTTAAATTGCTTGCAGATGCGGCAGATTTGGAGAGTGTTGTAGTCACCGGTTATCTGGAAGGAAGCGTTCCCCATGCATGGAATAAAGTGAAATTAGATGATAGCTGGTATATTGTGGATGCCACCAACAATGACAATGACACCATTAAAAATGCCCTGTTAAATTTATCAGACCGTGCAGCTTACGGAACCTTGGTTGAAAATGAAAAATTTGCCATGGATAGCAGTCTTGTAAATTATTCAGCAAGAGATGAGAAACAGGAATATTATCATGCTACCGACCGTTTTTTTGAGAGTGATGTGATTGCTGATGAACTGGCACAATTATTGTTATCAGACGGGAAAGCGATACTCCGTACAAATTATGACATTGATGATGAGACCTTCTACGAAATTGCACAGCAGGCGGCAACACAGGCACAGAAAAATATTAACGGGTTTTACTGGATGGGCGTGATTCATCTGGAAGGACAAGAATAAATGATTATGGGAGGATACATTTTATGAAAAAAAGAATTTCATTTCTTATTACTATACCACTTGCATGCATTATGATGCTATCTGCGTGCACAACGAAGACCAGTAAGGAAGTTACTTATAGTGTAGATACCGGAGACAGTGTTAAAATCACCATAGATACGAAAGACGGCTTTGACATTACTATGGATGTACCGTTTACGGTTAGCAAGGGGGATACAGATATTTTTACGGGCTCCTTTATCTATGCAGAGTATTATGATGTTTACCGTCAGGTTGTGGAAGAGGAATCAAATGCGGTACTTCTTGATGAAGGAAGTAAAGACGGCAATGACTACTTTTGTTACTCCTTTGAGGGCAATGCCGGAACCGAATACGATTATTTTATTTTGATTAAAGATTCTGAGACGGCAATAGCTATGGCGTCTCTGGTCGGAGAAAAAGAGGCGTCAGAGGCTTTTAAGGCTATGACTATCAGCTTAGATTAATGTTTGGCTTGGGTATGCATATGCAGAACATCCGCTCAGATGAAAAGAAATCCTTTCGTCAACACGCTCGATAAAGCGTTCGCGAATTGTTTCCTCAAGGATTTCATTTCATCTGAGCTGGGTTGTCGAATAGCGTAAAGCCCAACTGAGAATTCTACTAACGTCGAATGGTTTACTTCTTAGCGAGTTGTCAGATTGTGAATTAGGCGACTGTAGTGGAGTCAATAGCTTGTTTCGCGTCATTCAATAACTTAAAACCCGGATCGAAATCAAATTCTTAAGGAGCCCTTTAAAAAGCGTCAGCACTTAGTGAGGTTTTTTCGAACTTAGTGCTGTTACGCTTTTTATAGAACGGGAGTGCGGCGACGTAGAATTTGATTCTATCCGGGTTTTCGTATTAATCCCCTAAACCAAGCTTTGGCGAAATATAACAAAATAAACCTTGATTTTTATATTATGGTCTAGTATAGTAAAGAAGTATGGATGGGAGGTGCCGGTATGGCAGAATTTGTAAATGTTGCTGTTGATGGCATGGGCGGCGACAATGCTCCTTATGAAATTGTGAAGGGGGCGGTTGAAGCAGTCAATGAGAGTAGCCATGTTAAGGTATTTATAACAGGGCAGGAGGATAAGATCAATAGCGAACTTGCAAAGTACACATATAATAAAGAGCAGGTGGAGGTTGTGCCCGCCAGTGAAATTATTGATATGGCTGAGCCGCCGGTTATGGCAATCAGAAAGAAGAAGGATTCTTCACTTGTCAAGGCGCTTAATCTTGTTAAGGAAGGAACCTGTGATGCCTATGTATCTGCCGGAAGCACTGGCGCTACCTTAGTTGGAGGACAGGTAATCGTCGGCAGGATTAAGGGAGTAGAAAGACCGCCTCTTGCACCGCTTATTCCGACAGCAGAAGGCTGTGCACTTTTAGTTGACTGTGGTGCAAATGTAGATGCAAGACCGTCACATTTAGTTCAGTTCGCCAAGATGGGTTCTGTCTACATGGAAAGTGTTATGGGGGTGAAGAGCCCGAAGGTAGCCATCGTCAATATCGGTGCTGAGGAAGAAAAAGGAAATGCGCTTGTAAAAGAAACCTTTCCCCTTCTAAAAAATTGTCCGGATATTCATTTTGTGGGAAGTATTGAAGCGAGGGATATTCCTGCCGGAAAAGCGGATGTAATCGTCTGCGAGGCATTTGTAGGGAATGTGATTTTAAAAATGTATGAAGGAGTCGGAGGAATCCTGATTAAAAAGGTAAAGGAGGGTATGATGACTTCTCTTCGGAGTAAGATTGGTGCCCTTTTGGTTAAGCCGGCTCTCAAACAGACTCTGAAAGCTTTTGATCTGGAGCAGTATGGCGGAGCGCCTATGCTTGGATTGAAAGGACTGGTGGTCAAGACACACGGTAGTTCCAAATCCGTGGAGATCAAAAATTCTATTCTGCAATGTATTACCTTTACAGAACAGAATATTAATCAAAAAATAAAAGAAAAAATAACAATGGAAGAAAATTAGAAAGGAAATGAGACATGGAATTTGAAAAATTAAAAAAAGTAATTGCTGACGTTTTAAACGTTGACCCTGATGAAATTACGATGGAGACTACCTTTGTAGATGATCTGGGAGCGGATTCCTTGGATGTTTTTCAGATTATAATGGGGATAGAAGAGGAATTTGATATTGAAGTCCCGGCGGAAGAGGCAGAGAAAATTTCTACTGTGGAGGATGCAGTTAGCCTTATCAAAAGTGCAATTAACTAAAAGCCCGTTTTCGGGCTTTTTTCGGGGATAGAAATCAAAGTGATTAGAAATCAAGATGATTAGGAATCATTATGATTCAGAAATCTAGGTGATTTATGTTAGAACAGGAAAAATTAAGAGAACTAGAAGAAAAAATAGGATATCAATTTCAGAAAAAGGAACTGCTGGTACAGGCTTTGACCCACAGTTCTTTTTCAAACGAACAGAAGATTAATAAGTATGTCAATTATGAACGACTGGAATTTTTGGGAGATGCTGTACTGGAGCTCTTGTCCAGTCAGTTCTTTTTTGAAAATTATCCGGACATGTCAGAAGGAGAGATGACGCGGATGCGTTCTTCCATGGTATGTGAACCAGCGTTGGCCTTCTGTGCTAGAGATCTTGCATTGGGGCAGTATATTCTACTTGGAAAGGGAGAAGAAGCAACCGGAGGAAGAGAGAGGGAGTCTATCGCTTCGGATGTGATGGAGGCGCTGCTTGGGGCTATTTATCTGGATGGAGGCTTTGAAGAAGCTGGTCATTTTGTTCAAAAGTATATCCTTTCCGATTTGGAAAATAAACATTTATTTTATGACAGTAAAACTATTCTTCAAGAAAAAATCCAGAAGGCTGGGAAACAGCTTGCTTATGTGATCGTAGATGAATCCGGTCCAGAGCACAATAAGATTTTTACGGTAGAGGCAAAAATTGACGGAAAAACAGTAGGAACGGGTCAGGGAAGGAACAAAAAGACAGCAGAGCAGAAGGCGGCATATCAAGTGCTGCTTGATCATGTATTAGAAGCGTAGGTGTTTTATGTATTTAAAAAGTATTGAGATCCATGGATTTAAATCCTTTGCAAATAAAATTGTGTTTAAGTTTCACAACGGTATTACCGGTATTGTGGGACCTAACGGAAGCGGAAAGAGTAATGTTGCGGATGCAGTACGCTGGGTTTTGGGAGAACAGAGAATCAAACAGCTCCGGGGTGCATCCATGCAGGATGTTATCTTTTCAGGTACGGAGCTTCGCAAGCCTCTTGGTTATGCTTATGTTGCAATTACACTTGATAATTCTGATCATCAGCTTGCTACAAGTTTTGATGAGGTTACGGTGGCAAGGAGAATTTATCGTTCGGGAGAAAGTGAGTACCTTTTGAATGGGGCACCTTGCAGATTAAAAGATGTCAATGAGCTTTTTTATGACACCGGTATCGGAAAAGAGGGCTATTCCATTATCGGGCAGGGGCAGATTGATAAGATTCTGAGTGGAAAACCGGAGGAGAGAAGAGAGCTTTTCGATGAGGCGGCAGGAATTGTTAAATTTAAAAAGCGTAAGGTTGCGGCACAGAAGAAGCTGGAAGATGAAAAGCAGAATCTGGTCAGAGTCAATGATATTCTCTCCGAGCTGGAAAAGCAGATTGGTCCTCTGGAAAAGCAGTCGGAGGCTGCAAAAGTATATCTGAAAAAAAGAGAAGAATTAAAAACATTGGATGTCAATGTTTTCTTACTTGAAAATAATCGTCTCAGGGAGCAGCTTAATGAGGCACAAAAGAAATATGATATTGCCAGCAGTGACCTGGAAAGAACAACCGCGCAATATGAAAAGATTAAAGATGAATATGAACAGATAGAGGCTCAGATTGAACTGCTTAGCGAAGAGATCGACAAAGAGAGAGCGTCCCTGACAGATACCGGTTTGTTAAGGGGAAAACTGGAAGGTGAGATCAACGTTCTTAAAGAGCAGATCAAATCTGCCAAGAGCAATGAGGAGCACTTTCTTACCAGAAAGGAAGCTGTTCAAAGGGAGATGGATGTCAAGCTCCTCGATAAGGAAGGGATTCTTGCAGACAAGAAGGTGATCGATGAGCAGGTTGCGGAGATTGAGGCATCCCGCAATGAGGCAAGGGAAAAGCTGATTCAGGTTCAAAAAAGAATTGAAGAGCTTAACAATGATATTGAAAGCGGAAAAAATACGATTATTGATGCACTGAATTCCAGAGCGACCATCAAATCAAAACTGGGCCGTTATGATACCATGACAGAGCAGATCAACATCCGGAAGGCAGAACTGACTTCAAGGCTTTTACGAATCAAATCGGATGAAGCACAGCAGGAAGCTGTCATGACAAAGCTTCAGCAGGAGTTTGAAAAGTTAAATGACGAGATCCGCAGCTTGAATGAACAGCAGGAAAATAGTGAAGAACAGCTCTCTTTGCTTCGAGAGGAACTGGCACAGAAGGATAAAAAGCTTCGTGATACACAGGTAAATTATCATCAGGAGAAATCCCGTCTGGAAGCGCTCACCAACCTTACCGAGCGATATGAAGGCTACGGCGGAAGCGTTAAGAAAGTGATGGAGCGCAAAGATAGCGAGAAGGGAATCATAGGTGTTGTTGCAGATATTATTAAAGCGGATAAGAAGCATGAGACAGCGATAGAGACGGCACTAGGCGGAAATATCCAAAATATTGTAACCGATGATGAGGAAACAGCCAAAAGGATGATTTCCTTTTTGAAAGAAACGAAGGCAGGAAGAGCCACGTTTCTACCGCTAACCAGTATATCAAATCCTCAGGAATTTAAGACACCAGAGGTGCTTGAGGAAAAGGGTGTTATCGGCATGGCAGATGAACTGGTCAAAACGGATGAAAAATACCGCAATGTGGCCAAGGCGATGCTGGGAAGAATCGTAGTTATTGATAATGTGGATAATGCGGTTAAGATTGCCCGTAAGTTTGATTATGGAATTCGTATGGTAACTTTGGAAGGAGAATTGCTAATTCCGGGTGGCGCTATCAGCGGCGGAGCATTTAAGAATAACAGCAACCTGTTAGGTCGTAGAAGAGAGATTGCAGAGCTTGAAGAAAATGTTAAGAAACATTTGAAAGAGATCGATGTGATTCTCGGTGAAATTGAAAAGACGAAAGAAAATCGAAATAAACTTCGTTTATCAATTGAAGAGATTAAAGGGGAGCTTCAGAGGAAGTTTATTGAACAGAATACGGCGCGGTTGAATGTCATTAAAGCACAGGAACGCATGAACGAAGCATCGGAGGGGTCCATTGAGCTTAAAAATGAAGAGCGCGAAATTGAGAAACAGATACAGGATATTAAATTCAGCAAGCAGGAGATTCAGAAAGAATTAGAAGATTCGGAATTGCTGGAACAACAGGTAGAGCAGCAAATACGTAAATTTCAGACAGAGCTTGAAGAAAAGCGACGGGAAGAATCCGATCAGTCTGCGCATGTGGCAGGCTGGGATGTTGAAGTGGAAAAAATGCTTCAACAGCAGGATTTCCATCAGCAAAATGTGGATCGTATCAGCGGAGAGATCAGGCGTTATGCAGATGAACTGAAAGAAATAGAAGAAGGCATTGCAAAGAGTGGTCAGGACACGGTTCAAAAGGAGCATGACATTGAACAGATCATACAGACCATAGAGGTCTCTGTGACGACTCAGGGCGATACCGAAAGGAAATTAAAGGAAGATATTGAGAAAAAGGATCATCTAACCCTGAAACAGAAGAATTTCTTTGCAGACAGAGAAGCTATTTCTCAGCAAATGAATGGTCTGGATAAGGAAGTATATCGATTAAATTCTCAGAAAGAGAAATTCCAGGAACAGCTTGAAAATCATATTAATTATATGTGGGATGAGTATGAGATCACGCTTTCTGATGCAGTATCGCTTCGGAATGAGGAGATGACAGACCTTTCTGCAATGAAAAAGGAGATATCCTCCTTAAAGGATCAGATTAAAAAGCTGGGTGATGTGAATGTAAATGCCATTGAAGATTATCGCAATCTGATGGAGCGTTATCAATTCCTAAAGACACAGCATGATGATCTGGTGGAAGCGGAAAAGACGCTGGAAGGAATTATTGTAGAGCTTGATGCTGCAATGCGTAAGCAGTTTAATGAAAAATTTGCGGAAATTGGGAAGGAATTTGACAAGGTATTTAAGGAATTATTTGGTGGCGGAAAGGGTACCCTGGAGCTTATGGAGGACGAGGATATTCTGGAAGCTGGAATTCGAATTATTGCCCAGCCGCCGGGGAAAAAGCTTCAGAATATGATGCAGCTTTCCGGTGGGGAAAAGGCGCTTACGGCAATTGCGCTTTTATTTGCAATTCAAAATCTGAAGCCTTCTCCGTTTTGCCTTTTGGACGAGATCGAGGCGGCGCTTGATGAGAATAACGTAACCCGCTTTGCGAAATATTTACATAAGCTTACAAAGAATACGCAGTTTATTGTGATCACTCACAGGCGTGGGACCATGGAAAAGGCGGACAGGCTTTATGGAATTACCATGCAGGAGAAAGGTGTTTCCACACTGGTAAGCGTGAATTTAATTGATAAGGAGTTAGATGACTGATGGGATTTTTCGGAAAGCTCAAAGAAGGCTTAAGTAAAACCAGAGATAATATTGTAAGCGGAATTGATTCTGTCTTTGGCGGTTTTTCTTCCATTGATGATGATTTTTATGATGAACTGGAAGAAATACTTATCATGGGCGACATTGGCGTGAATGCTTCCGGTGAGATTTTGGACAGGCTTCGCCGGCAGGTAAAGGAAAACCACATCAAAGAACCGGAACAGTGCAGGGAGTTTTTGATCGAGAGCATCAAAGAACAGATGAAGGTAGAAGATACTGCATATGTCTTCGAGGAAGAAAAGTCGGTTGTCCTTGTGATCGGCGTAAATGGAGCAGGAAAGACAACATCCGTTGGAAAGCTTGCAGGGCTTTTAAAACAGCAGGGTAAAAAGGTCTTGATTGCGGCGGCGGATACCTATCGGGCAGCGGCATGTGAACAGCTTGCTGAGTGGGCAAATCGTGCCAGCGTGGATATTATTTTGGGAGCTCAGGGAGCAGATCCTTCCAGTGTCATTTATGATGCGGTAAATGCGGCAAAGGCAAGAAACGTTGATGTGCTTATTTGTGACACGGCGGGGAGACTTCACAATAAGAAGAATCTGATGGAAGAACTTAAGAAGATGAACCGCATTATTGATCGTGAATATCCGGAGGCTCACAGAGAAAATCTGATCGTCCTCGACGGAACTACCGGACAGAATGCATTAAATCAAGCCAGAGAGTTTGGTGAGACGGCGGCGCTTACGGGAATTGTCCTGACAAAAATGGATGGCACTTCCAAGGGAGGAATTGCAGTGGCGATCCAGTCGGAGCTTGGAATACCGGTGAAATATATCGGTGTAGGTGAAAAATTAGACGACTTACAGAAATTTGATTCTGATCAGTTTGTAACTGCACTATTTGATGTGGAGAAGGCGGAAGATTAGCGATATGGATGGAGAAAAGATGATGGATAATATCATGTTGACATTGGAGAAATTTGAAGAAGCTTCTGAGACAGTCAAAAAGGTTGTTCAGGAGACAAAGCTGGTTTACAGTGATTTTTACAGTGCACAGACCGGAAATAAGGTGTATTTGAAGCCGGAAAATATGCAGTTTACAGGAGCATATAAGCTTAGGGGCGCTTATTATAAGCTGAGTACGCTTTCTGAGGAAGAACGTGCAAAAGGCTTGATCACGGCATCAGCAGGCAATCACGCCCAGGGAGTGGCGTATGCAGCGAAGTGTTATGGTGTAAAAGCTGTGATCGTGATGCCTACCACAACGCCTCTTATAAAGGTGAACAGAACCAAGAGCTACGGAGCCGAGGTAGTTCTTTACGGAGATGTATATGATGAGGCGTGCGAACATGCTTATGAACTGGCAAAAGAGCATGGCTATACTTTTATTCATCCTTTTGACGATCCGGGGGTGGCAACCGGTCAAGGTACCATTGCAATGGAAATTTTCAAGGAACTTCCGCTGGTTGATTATATACTGGTTCCGGTAGGAGGCGGTGGGCTGGCTACAGGGGTATCTACTCTTGCAAAGCTTTTAAATCCCAAGATTAAAGTGATCGGTGTGGAACCGGAAGGGGCAAGCTGCCTGAAAGCATCTTTGAAGGCAGGGAAGGTAGTGACGCTGGAGCATGTCAGCACGATTGCCGATGGTACGGCAGTGAAGACACCGGGAACACAGATTTTTCCTTATCTGGTAAAGAATCTGGATGATATTATCACCGTTGCGGATGAGGAGCTGGTGGTAGCTTTTCTGGATATGGTGGAAAATCATAAAATGGTAGTAGAAAATTCAGGACTTCTTACGGTGGCTGCTTTGAAGCATCTGGATATAAAGGGTAAGAAAGTGGTTTCAATCTTGAGCGGCGGAAATATGGATGTGATTACTATGTCATCCGTGGTTCAGCAGGGACTTATTATGCGGGATCGTATTTTTACCGTGTCTGTGTTATTGCCGGATAAACCGGGAGAACTTAGTCATGTGTCCGATGTGATTGCGAAGGAAAATGGTAATGTCATTAAGCTGGAACATAATCAGTTCATTTCCATCAATCGTAATGCGGCAGTGGAGCTTCGCATTACTCTTGAAGCTTTTGGAACGGAACATAAGAATCAGATTATGGAGGCACTGGAACAAAACGGATATAAGCCCAAACTGGTAAGAGCGAACATTTAGTCAGTTTGTCTTTAGGATATATTTTTGCAAAGGACACATACTTTAGATAGTATGTGTTTTTTGTCCGGAAAACCGGTCTGCGTGGGCGCCAGTATTGGGCAAGCAGACGAAAAGAGAGGAAGATGATATATGAAGAACAAACTTAAGAAATTTATACTGATCACCTGCGGTACTTTGTTTTTTGGAATGGCGCTGAGTCTTCTGATAGACCCCAATGATTTTGCTCCCGGAGGGGCATCCGGTCTTGCTATTATCTTAAACAGGGTGATTCCGCTTGAAACCGGTACTCTGTATTTACTGATTAATATTCCTATTATGATTTTGGGAGCCTGGCAGTTTGGCGGGAAATTCATTCTTGCTACTCTGTATGCGACACTGATGTCGTCGGTGTTTACCAATCTTTTTAAAAGGTTTCCGCCGCTTACCATGGAGCCGGTACTGGCGGCGATTTTTGGCGGCGCCCTTCTTGCATTGGGAATGGGAATGGTGCTTCGGAACGGAGCGACTACAGGCGGTTCGGATATTATCGTGAAATGTTTAAGACGGCGGAAACCGTATATGAAAACGGGGACGCTGCTATTGCTGGTGGATGCAATAGTAATCGGAATTGGCGGCTTGATTTTTCGGAATGTGGATTCCATGCTATACAGTGTACTTTCCGTAGCAGTTACTTCAGTGGTGCTGGATATGGTTCTGTATGGAAGAGACGAGGCAAAAATGATCTATATTGTGAGTGACCATTATGAGGAGATTGCCAGACGAATACTGGGAGAGGTCGATATCGGTGTTACTTATCTGAAGGGAACCGGCGGATATGAAAAAAAGGATAAACAGGTAATTCTCTGTGTGGTCAAAAAGCCTATGGCACATAAGGTAGAAGAGATCGTAAAGCAGGAGGATTCGGCAGCGTTTATGATCATATCCAGCGCCTCCGAAATTTATGGAGAGGGCTATAAAAGCTATTTTGGAGAAAAATTGTAATAATGAATTGCAAGAAGGAATATTTAAACAATTGAAAAACATCCCATTTCATACTATACTTAGGGCAGTGCAATAGTTAAATAGTTGGAAGGATAGGTAAAATGGCGAATACATCAAGAAGAAGCAGAAGAAAACAGCGGATCAGTCTGATCACTAATATTATTTTTTGTCTGATCACACTGACAGCGCTGACAGGCTGCATTGTTCTGGTTTTACAAAATTATGGGTTAAAAAACGAAAGCAGGCAGGCTATGAGCAGGTTGGAGGAATATCAGGAACGTGAGGAAGAGTATGTCTACTCACAGGCAGATCTGGATGCCTATATTGCGGAGGCTTCAACGCTTGCAGAAGAGAATAAAGAGAAGGAGTTATTAGCAGAATTAAAAGCCCGAATGGAAAACGGCGATTCCACAGCAGAAACATTGAGAGATTTTTATCCGGAGGATGTAGTTGTTTATTCTGATGGACGATTTCACTTTTTTCCTATTTTGGATAGTCTAAAACAGCATAATTATGTGTATGATAACTTTGTTTTACAGGATAATGAAGAAATTGTTTATGTGGACGATACGGATGAGATACATTCTTTAAAAGGAATTGATGTGTCCAGACATCAGGAATCGATCAACTGGAAAAAGGTTGCGGGAGACGGGGTATCTTATGCTTTTATCCGGGGAGGATATCGGGGATATTCAGAGGGTAAAATTGTAGAAGATGAATACTTTCAGGATAATATTGAGGGAGCACTGGATAACGATATAAAGGTAGGAGTGTACTTTTACACACAGGCAATTTCGGAGGAAGAGGCTATTGAGGAAGCAGAATTTCTCTTAGATTTGTTAGAACCCTATGATGTGACGTATCCGATTGTTTTGGATCTGGAAGATCCAGAGAATTCTTCGGCAAGAACGGCCAATATGACGAAAGAAGAGTATACCAAGGTGGCCATTGCCTTTTTGGAAACTGTCAAAAAAGCAGGATATACGCCCATGATTTATGGGAATTTAAAGACATTTATGTTGATGTTGGATATTGAGCAGCTTGAAGATTATGAGAAGTGGTTTGCATATTACAATGCGCCGGTTTACTTCCCTTATGAATTTTCCATATGGCAGTACAGCTCAAAAGGAAAAGTGGATGGCATCAAGGGAGACGTGGATATGAATGTGGGTATGAAGGACTATGCAGCTAACTAAAGAAGCATTAAAAAGTGGATATCTTCTGGAAAAATTCCGTTTGTTTCATTTGAAAGACGATTCACCGGGAGAGTATGAGTACCATTATCATGACTTTCACAAATTGATTTGGTTTATTTCTGGTGAGGTGGAATATCATATTGAGGGTAAGAGCTACAAACTGGAACCACATGATATTTTATTAGTCAACAGGGGAGAGATTCATAGGCCCTTTGTGACACCAGGAACTGTTTATGAGAGGTATGTGTTTTATATTTCCACGGATTTTCTTGATGAGCATTCGGAGGGAGAGGACTCCCTTGATTTGTGTTTTCAAATGGCGCTCCGGGAGCAGGGAAATGTAATTCGTTTAGCACCTTCCTGGAGCCGTATACTGTTCGAGACCGTGAAGCTTCTTGACAGGGCGGAGGGGGAGACACAGTATGCAGGCGAAATGTACAGCCGGATTCTTTTTTTGAAGCTGCTTATTGAATTGAATCGGTGTTGCATCAGTAATCCGGAAGTTTTTCATAAGATGGCAAGATATGATAAAAAAATTGTGGAAATCATCCATTATATTAATGAAAACCTAGCTGCTGACCTGACCATAGAAGCATTATCTGATCAATTCTTCTTAAGCAAGTACCATATGATGCGGAAATTTAAGGAAGAGACCGGTTATTCTATGCATCAGTACATTTTGGAAAAGAGGGTACTTGCCGCCAGAAATCTCATTTTGGCAGGAAGTGCGGCGACTGTTGCAAGTGCGGAATGCGGCTTTAAGGATTATTCTACCTTCAGCCGTGCGTATAAGAAGCTACTGGGCCAATTGCCGTCGGATGGGTAGAATACTAGAAAATGATAGATTCATAGAGGTTAACATAATTTCATTATGTTAACTGCTTGTTAGATAGCTGCATGATGGGAAATCATCATTGCAGTTATTTTTTTTAAAAAATTATTATTTTTGCAGATTTGAAGTGATTATGATGCAACTTTGATGCATTTCTCTGGTATAATGCTGTCGAAGAAGAGCAAGTAAAGTAAAAGGAGCGGTATGCATGAAA
>CAMWJC010000016.1 GCA_947174495.1 uncultured Lachnospiraceae bacterium
AATTTTATAATGTCATAGAATGCAAATATCATTCAGTGATATAGTACAAGATAAAAAAGAAGGAATACTTCTCCCCAATACATTTTTAAAATACCTGACTGGTGAACAGTTGGGTATTTTTGTATTAACTATAGGTAAATTGTAAATTGTCGAATTTTAGAATATAATATAGAAAAATGTGATGGAGGAATATGATAGTGGAACTAAAAAGTAAAGTATTGGAAAATAAAAATGTTGTTAAGGCGGATAGGCTTGAAATAGGCAATAATATTTTTAAATATGACCATGCAGTTATTCAATTAAGTAATATATCATACTTTGATGTATCTCCAATGTCGAAATTGGCTTATCCATTATGGGCATTTGCAGGTATAGTCATAGGCTTTCTTCTGCTATTCACCGGTCAGATCACCCTAATAGTGATTGGTTTAATCGCAATGGCTGTATGTGCTTATATAGTCTATAATACATATGACAATAATAGAAAATTAGGTGATTATCTAATTTTGGCATTAAATTCAGGTAAGATATTCTATTTTTCATGTTATAATAAACAATTTCTTTATGAAGTGGAAAATATACTAATAAAGTGCTTTAAAGATAGAAGTCTAAAATATAGTGTGGATATGAATGGCTGTGTAATTGTACATCAGGAGGAAAATATGATACACAATGAGGGTAATATTGTTAATGGAAATGACAATACAGTTAATGGTAATATTGTTAATGGGAATGACAATACAGTTAGTGGTGTAGGAAATATTAATAAAGGTGAGTTGATCACTAATGAAGAATGGGCAAAATTAGAAGATGCATTTAAAGAGATTGTTTCCAAAACAGAAATAAACTCGTATGAGCATATGTTAGCTGTAAGTGCGCAGTATCAAATTACTAAAAAGGATAAAATGGGGTTGCGTAAGGTTTTAACAGAAAATCTCAATGATTTCAAGAATAGTATTTTTTCTAAAATAGCATTGGGAGGAGTCATGGAGATTTTAAAGAGGATAATTCAGTAAATGTTTCATATTATAATAACTAAGAGAGATAGCTCCGGCTGTCTCTTTTCTTTTCCCAAAACAAACGAATGAGAGGTGGTGATATTTGAATGAAGGAATAAATCAAAATTATGAGCTGGCAGAAATTGATTATATGGCTGGCATGAAATATAAGGATATCGCCCAGAAATATGGGGTTACATTAAATACTGTAAAATCATGGAAAGTTCGTTATGGGTGGGAAAAAGATAAGTCAAAAAGTGTGCACACAAAATTAAAAAAGGTGTGCACACAAAATGAGAATAAAAAAGGAATGCAGGAAGCCATTGCAGAGGAAGTTAATCAGGTGATAGAAAATACTGATTTAACCGATAAGCAAAGGCTTTTTTGTTGTTTATATATTAAGTGCTTCAATGCTGCTAAAGCATACCAAAAAGTCTATGAATGTGATTATGTAACAGCAACGGTTAATGGGTCAAGGTTACTAGGAAATGCTAAGGTAAAAGAAGAAATTCTAAAGCTTAAGAGAGAACGCCTTAACAGAGAAATGTTATCTGAAGAGGACATATTTCAGAAATACATGGATATAGCCTTTGCGGATATTACAGACTACGTAGAATTTGGACGTGAGACAGTTCCAGTCATGGGACCATTTGGCCCCGTTATAGCGAAAGATGAAGAAACCGGTGCCAAAATAGAGGTAAAAAAAGAAATAAATGTGGTTCGGTTCAAGGAAAGTGTTGAAGTTGATGGAACGCTGATCACGGAAGTCAAGCAGGGTAAAGACGGAGCGAGCATAAAGCTTGCTGACCGCATGAAAGCATTGCAGTGGATTTCAGATCATATGGATTTGGCTACGGCGGAGCAGAAAGCAAGAATTGCAGTTCTTCAATCACAGGTAGTACAGAAAGATGAAGCCAGAGAGCAGGTGCAGGATTGGAAAACAGCGATCATTGAGATAGCAAAGCGAAGGAGTGAAAAGGCAGATGGAAGAACTGATTGACGCTTTGGAAGTCTATTATGATGATCCGGTTGCTTTTCTGGAAGATATGCTTGATATGAATTGTGATGATTGGCAGGAAGAGGTTGCTTCTGATGTGGCAGAACATGCCAAAGTAGCAGTAAAGTCCGGTCAGGGCGTAGGTAAGACAGCGCTGGAAGCCGGGCTTATTATATGGTTTCTTGTGTGCCGGCCATATTCTAAGGTGATAGCTACGGCGCCTACCATGCATCAGCTTTATGACGTTCTGTGGGCTGAGATTTCCAAGTGGCTTAATTCTTCCAAAGTGAAGAACCTGCTCACATGGACCAAAACGAAGGTTTACATGGTGGGGGATTCTGAGCGGTGGTTTGCCACGGCAAAGACAGCAACCAAGCCTGAAAATATACAGGGATTCCACGAAGATCATATGCTGATAGTGATAGATGAGGCAAGCGGTGTTGCTGATCCGATCATGGAGGCGCTTCTTGGCACACTGACAGGCTTTGACAATAAACTCCTTCTGATGGGAAATCCAAACCGAATTGAAGGAGTATTTTTTGACGCATTCAACAAAGACAGGGATAAGTTCAGGACCCACACAGTAAGCAGCCGGAATAGTAAGCGAACGTCCAGAGATAACATTGTAATGCTGGAATCTAAGTATGGGAAGGATTCAGATGTTGTCCGGGTGCGTATTGACGGCCAGTTTCCTAAAGGAGCGCTTGACTCTTTTATATCATTGGAAACAGTAGAGCTTGCCTGCTCCAAGGAAAACCGGATTAAACAACAGGATATTGATACAGCACAAACGCTTCATATTGGTGTTGATGTGGCAAGGTTTGGTGATGATAAGACGGTAATAACTCCAAGAATCAGTGCCAAAGTCTTTGAATTTAGGAAATATACAAAGAAAAGTACAATGGAAACAGCCGGCAATGTGATCAAATGCTGTAGGGATTACATGAGTCAGTTTCCACATATAAAGAGATGCCTCATAAAAGTAGATGATTCCGGTGTTGGCGGCGGTGTGACGGATCGCTTAAATGAAGTAATCCGGGAAGAAAAGCTTTCATGCACGGTAATTCCGGTAAATAACGGGGATTCAGCTACAGACGGGTATTATTTTAACCTGGGAGCGCAGATCTGGGGGAATATCAAGGAACTGCTTGAAAATAATTTCTCCAATAATTTGCAAGGAAAGCAGGACGTTCAGATAGAGCTTCCGCATGATGAAGAAATGATAAAGCAGCTAAGTGTCAGAAAGTATCATATGACTTCTAAAGGAAAGATACAGCTTGAATCAAAAGAGGATATGAAAAAGCGGGGACTGGGTTCCCCGGATACCGCCGATTCCCTTTCCCTGGCATTGTATGAACCTGATACATGGTTGTATTAGAGAGGATCAGATATGTTAAAACCAAGTGAAATCAAACATTTCATTGAAGAGGATAAAACCTCACGTAAAAAGAGAATGGCAGAGCAGGGATTGAAGTACTATGAGGGTGAACATAAGATCATGGGATCCCTTATCTTTTATGTTGATGCCGATGGAAATGTAAAAGAGGATACGCTCCGGAGTAATGTGAAAATATCGCACCCATTTTTCACGGAGCTTGTAGATCAGGAAGTCCAGTATATGCTTTCTGGTGATGAAAATTTTATTAAATCCGATAATCCGGAACTGCAGAAACAGTTGGGTTTGTATTTCAATGACAGCTTTTGGTCAGAAGTGTATGAGATGCTTACAGGGTGCATTTCCAAGGGATTTGATTACATGTATGCCTATAAATCGAACAATGGAAGAATTGGTTTTCAACATGCGGATTCTATAGGAGTGATTGAAGTCCAGGCAAAATATGCAGATGATAACGAAGATCATGTAATCTATTGGTACATTGACCGTATTGAAAAAGGGAATAAGACGATCAAAAGAGTTCAGGTATGGGATAAAAAGGAGACTTATTATTATAAGCAGGTCGATGATGGGGAGATTGTTGAAGATGATCAGGAATCATTAAATCCAAGACCACATATAGTGACTGAAAATGAGAAGGGGGAACGGTTCGGTTCCTCCTTTGACTTTATTCCGTTTTTCCGGCTTGATAATGGATCGAAACAGTTCAGCGGGTTGAAACCGATCAAAGATTTGATTGACGATTATGATTTGATGGCCTGTAGCCTTTCTAATAACCTACAGGATTTTACCGATGCGATCTATGTAGTATCTGGTTTTCAAGGATCCAATCTTGATGAGATGATCCAGAACATCAAGGCAAAAAAGCATCTTGGCGTTGCTCCTGATGGCGGATTGGATATTAAGACCGTGGATATTCCATATGAAGCCCGGAAGGTAAAACTGGAGCTGGACGAAAAGAACATATACCGGTTTGGTATGGGCTTTAATTCCGCACAGATTGGTGATGGCAACATTACCAATGTTGTGATCAAAAGCAGATATGCGCTGCTTGACCTGAAGTGCAATAAGCTTGAAATAAGGCTGAAAGAGTTCCTGCGTAAGATTATAAAGGTAGTATTAGACGAAATCAACGCTGATAAGCAAACGGATTATAAGGTTGAGGACATTTATTTTGTCTTTCCCCGGGAAGTTATCACAAATGCGCAGGATAACGCACAGATTGAGCTATTGGTTGCGCAGAAACAAGGACAACAGCTGAACAATATTCTATCAGTTGCTAATACGCTGGACGATGAGACTGTTATTCAGGCTATCTGCTCCATTTTGGATATTGATTATGAGGAAATCAAGGATAAGCTGGCAGTAGGGGAAGGTGATACCGAGTCAGTTCAAAAGATACTGAAAAGAATAGTCCCTGATGATGAAGGCGGTGCAGGATAATGAATAAAAGGCAGCTTGAAGTTCAGAAAGCGCTTGCCGACAACGAAGCGGAGGTTATCAAACAGTTAAAGCAGATATATGCCAGGGCTTCAAAGGATTGTGAAAATAAAATCCGTGATCTTTCTGCAAGGACGGACATGGAAAATCTGAAATCCATTGTCTGGCAAAAGCAGTACCAGGAAGCGCTTAAGAGGCAGATAGACGGGGTACTGGATAAACTGAATGCGGAATCATTTACCACGGTAGCTGATTATCTGACAGATTGTTATGAAAACGGATTTTTTGGGACCTTATATGATCTCCAGGGGCAGGGCATTCCGTTAATTCTTCCGATTAATCAGGAAGAGGTTGTGCAGGCTATACAAATTGACTCAAAGATTTCCAAAGGCTTATATCAGCGCATGGGCGAAGATACGGATCAGCTTAAGAGATCCATCAGATCAGAGGTTTCCAGAGGGGTGAGCAATGGTTCTTCATGGAATACTATAGCAAGTAAGATTGCTTTTGGCATGAACAGCCCATTTATGAAAGCATTTAACCGCACTATCGGGATCACAAGGACAGAGGGGCACAGGGTACAGCAGGAATCAACATTGCATTGTCAACAGCGTGCAAAAGAGAAAGGCGCCGATGTTGTAAAACAGTGGGACTCAACGCTTGACAGCGTGACAAGGCCGACTCACCGGGAACTGGACGGACAAATAAGGGAAATTGATGAGCCGTTTGAGATAGAAGGAAAGAAAGCTATGTATCCCGGAGCATTTGGAGATCCTTCCGAGGACTGTAATTGCCGATGCTGCCTTTTACAGCGTGCAAAATGGGCTTTGTCTGATGAAGAATATTATACAAAGTTTGATGGTGACAAAAATGAGCTTGTAAGGGTTGAGGCGAAGACTTATAATGAGTTTAAGGAGAAATCAAAAAAGCATCTGCAGAAAACGCAATTCCCTGATGAAGTATACAAAATCAAGGGGATTACGCCGAAAGTTAAGGATGAGCTGGAAACTGCACTGCAAAAGCTGAAATCGGAATATGATATCCGGTTAAATTCTGTTTCGGTTGAAAAAGTAATAGACAGGACTATTTTCGTTACAGGATACCATGATGGCATAATGGATATGGTGATTAATGAAAATATTGATTTCAAGGAAATCCTTGACAATATTCCACGGTATTACGCATCAGGGAAATTTGCTGGAAAATCAATTGAAGATTATTTGGCGCATGAAATGGCTCATGTAATGCTGTATCAGGATTGTACAAGTGACAATGAATATTTTGCGAAATATCGACAGGTAGAGAATTTATATAATATTTTGCAGGGTATGTCAAAGTATGCAGATAAAAAGAAATCAGGTAATGAAGCAATTGCGGAAGCGTTTGTCAGAGTACGAAACAATGAAAGTGTTCATCCGGCTGTAAAGTTACTTGTAGAGACTTATTTTGGGAGGTATAAAAAGTGAGCTTGAGTTTGCCTAAATGTGATTTTTGCAAACATTTCCGTGAAGAGACGAAGGAAAAAGCGTATTGTGATGCTTTTCCTGATGGGATACCAGAAGATAAAAATATTTTCGACTACGATGATGATTCCGAATGTGCAAATGGGATAAAATTTGAAGATGTGAACGGAAAACAAGAAAAATTCATCCCTGATTCGGAAAGCATCTTGGCAAAAATGCACCGTATTTAAAATTTAATAAAATGATTTAGGTAAAGAAGACAGTCAACTCGGCTGTTTTTTTTATGCCCGAGATAGGCTTCATGGCATTAAAACTGCAGCCGTAATATCTCTTGCGTACAGAGAATAAAACAGGCGATGCATTGCGGGAGAAACCGCATAAAACGAAATGCAGGAAAGGGAAAGGATGAAATTAGAAGAGTTATTGAGCAAGGAGCTGTTTGAACAGGTAAGGGCGGTGATAGACGCAGCAAATGCGAATGAACCGGATAAACTGAAGCATATCAGATATACTGACCTGTCAGAAGGAAACTATGTGTCAAAAGAAAAGTATTCAGCATTGGAGACGGATAAAGGGAACCTTGCTGAACAGCTTAAGACAGCGCAGGGGCTGATTGAGGAACTGAAAAAAGAGACCAGCAAAGATGAAGCCCTACAGGGAAAGATCGGAGAATATGAAACCACAATTGCCACATTACAGAAGCAGTTAAATCAGGAAAAGCTTGACGCAGCAGTAAAGATTACGCTTTTGGAATCCAATTGCAAGGACGTGGATTATATCACTTTCAAGTTGAAGGAGAAAGGTGAACTTGCCCTTGATGATTCCGGGAAAGTGAAGGGCATGGAAGATAAGCTGGCAGCACTGAAAACACAGTTCCCGGATCAATTTGTATCCAATAATTCTACTAAGGTAGATGAAAACAGGCTTCCGGAGTCTGACAGTAACCGGACAGGTGAACCTAAGAATTTGGCGGAAGCGCTGAAAATGCAGTATGAAGACAAAGAGTAAAAGAAAGGTTAAAAAGGTGAACGATTATGGCAGCAATGACACTTGAAGAGTTGAAGAAAGGTATGTCTGATAAGGTATATGGACAGATTATTGACATTTTCCTCAGACATTCGGACATTTTGGCGGTATTGCCGTTTGATGATTGCGTAAGTGCATCGGGCGGTGGGTCCACAATGAAATACAAATATATGAGAAAGGTACTTCCGGCAACAGCGCAGTTCCGAAAGCTGAATGGATCCTATACTGCAAGTATGGCTACGAAAAAGGAATTTGAAGCAGCCCTTGCGATCATGGGCGGTGCAGTTCAGTTGGACAGGGTGCTCAATAAAGTTTCAGGTCGCTGGGACAATCTGGCTTACCAGATCGAGGAACACATCAAGGCGGTTATCAGTTTATTCCACTATACGCTGATTAATGGTGATGCGGTAACAACTGCTGCAACGAATGAACCGCAGTTTGAGGGACTTGATTCCATGCTGGCAGGAACAACTACAGAGTACGGTACAGAAAAGTCTATTGACTTATCTACGATTGCAAACCTGAAAAACAATGCAGATGAGTTTTACGAAGCATTGATGCTGCTCGTGAAAGCTACTCAGGCAGATGCACTCATGATGAATACCGATATGATTACCAAGATTCAGACCGTTGCCCGTGTGCTTGGTTACAAGACAGAAACTGAAGAGGCTTTTGGAAAAAAGGTGGTATCCTTGGACGGTGTGCGCTTTATGGATATGCAGAACCATTATACTGTTACCGGAGAGGGCACCAGTGTAGTAGCAACTGCAAATGCGGTTGTTAAGAAAGGGATTTCCCGGAAGATTAACAATGCGGAAACGGCAACTACAGGCCTGACAGATATTTATGCTGTTAAATTTGATGTAAATGACGGTTTCCACGGGATCAGCCTGAATGGTTCCTCTGTCATCGAGAAGTATTTACCGGATTTTTCAAAACCGGGGACGGTAAAAGATGCGGAAGTGGAAATGATTGCGGCGACGGTGCTTAAAAACACTCAGCACGCAGGTGTATTGAGAAATATTAAGATTTCAGCGTAAGAGAAAGGGCGTCTGACAGGCGCCCTTCACTATTTAAGAAAGGAAAAGGTGGTTATTATGGCAAAATCAGAAACATTAGAAGAAAAGATCGCAAAGACAGATGAAAAGGCAGCAAAAGAAAAAAATCCTTCCTGGCTGGTAAAGGTTAATAACAATCCTGATTTTTGCGGTATTGGCGCAGGCGGGGTTCAGTTTGCCGATGGACAGGCAACGGTCACATCAGAGAGAATGGCAGACTGGTTCACAGAGCATGATGGCTATGAAGTGATCAAGCGGTGAGAGAAAGGCGGTGATCCTGATGGTGGTTAATATTGAAAAGCTTCTTTCAATGCCGGAATTCAAAGGTATGGATAAAGATGCCTTATCCGCAAAGCTTAAGGCTGTTGAAAATCTTATCAGGTCATACACCAATAATAATTTTCAAAACCGTACTATGAGGATAGAGGCCCCTGTCATCAATGGAATGATTCAGGGGCATTGTCCTTATTTCAGAGTGGGTGACACAGTCCAGATATCACAGTCCAAAGTAAATGATGGGCTACATGAGATCCTAGAGATTACCGACACGGCAATTAAGGTAGATGGTGAAATCTATGATTTCCCTTTCAATATTGTCACGAAGGTGATTTATCCACCCGATGTTCAAAAAGGTGTGGTTGACCTGATGATATGGGAGAAGGACAACCGGAAAAAGGTTGGAATTAAATCTGAGGAACTTTCACGGCACTCAGTAACATATTATGATCAGGATTCAAATAATCAGGTGATGGGATATCCGGTTTCCCTGCTTGGTTTTTTGAAGCCGTATGTGAAGCCAAGGTTCTGATGGGAAATATTGGTGGAAACAAGTCGGCTGCTATTCAGATTAAGAATGTAGCACAGAATAAGATCGGTGAGCGTGAGCCGGATTATAAAGATGCACTTACGGACCTTGTAGGGTGGCTGGATTTATCAGCTGGCGATTCTAAGCATTTAAATTACAATGCAAAAATACAGGAATCAACCCATGTCTTTCTGTGTGATTATTTTGAACTGAAATATAAGGTGGAAGGAAAACCGGACGTAAAGATAACACCTGAAAACAGCAGAATGATAGTCGATGGGGATATTTACGAAGTCATGTTGTATGATGATCCGATGGGTATGCATGAGCATCTTGAAATCTACCTGAAATATACAGGGGGCAGTTAATATGGCAGTAGAATTCCAGGATAACCGTATAGAGGTAAAGGCGGCTATAAGCGGTGCTGTGACTGCTTTTTTGTATGAAGCATGTGGAGAACTGGAAGCTCAGACCAAACGAAACTCGAAGGTAAAGACCGGCCAGACTAAAGGCTCCTACGGATATGTTGTTGATGAGGCAGAGCTTACAGGATATGTAGGGTCGAATTATGATAATGCTGTCTGGGAAGAATTTGGAACTGGTGAGTATGCGCTAAACGGTGATGGGAGAAAAGGCGGCTGGCGTTATGTAGACGCGGAAGGAAAAGGTCATTTTACCTATGGTAAAAGGCCACGCAGACCGCTTTTTAAGGCGTTTGCCGAATTAAGGGCAAAGATTATTGCAAAGGCTGAACAGATTATGAAAGAAAGGCTGGGATCAGAGTGAGCATTGAAGCGCTTAGTATCATAAAAGATGCCATGGAAGGAATGAGATTGAATTATGCCTTTATGGAGTACATAGTCCAACCTGGCGAAACTTTACCCAAGACTTATTTTATCGGTGAGTACCAAGAATTGGAGTCTGTAAATGAAGACGGGGAAGAGGATACAATATTTATTCTGACTGGATTTTCACGGGAAAAGTGGATTCAGTTGGAAGAGGCAAAAGGAAAGATTAAGAAATACTTTCCAAAGACAACAGGGAAAACGGCTGTCACGGAATCGGGTTCAGTGATAGCTGTTTTTTATGCCAATAGTTTACCGTTCCCTGTAGAGGACGATGAACTGAAAAAGATACAAATTAATTTAACAGTCAAGGAATGGAAGGTGGAAGAATGAGAAAATCAGGAATTAACAGTAATACCCCTAATGATTTTTTACTCGGGGCAGGCGTGGTATTTAAAAATTTTAAATACCTGTACAAGAAATATACTGGGGAGGAGCCCGAAGACGCAAAAGAAATCAAGCTCAGCCAGGTAAAGTCAAAAGCGTCCTTTATCGGCACAGAAAAAGGCTATGAGCCTGCAGTTGGTGATTTCGTTACCGGAGCATGGGACGATTCAGAAGAAAATGTGCTTGGTGCTACCAGTGGTGGAAATAAGCTTTCTATCGTGCCGGAGATCACGCCGATTGAAGTAGACGGTGCAGTTGTAGAAATTAAAGGCCTTAACCAGAAAACAGGAGAGACCGGGACAATTGAAGTAAATCTTGCGCAGCATACGATGGAATCTCTTAAGCGTGCAATCGTGGGGAAAGAAGTCGATAGCCCGATTGCGGGATACAAGCAGATTCAGACAAAATCACTCATTGAACTGTCTGATTATCTGGATAATATTGCTTACGTAGGCAGTATGACAGATGGAACAGAGGTCATTGTTATCATGGAAAATGCAATCTGCTCATCGGGGCTTGAAATGGATACGAAAAACAAGGAAACATCTGTTGTGAAGACAGTATTCAAATCTACTGCTGATTTTAACAGCGGAGTATATGATACACTGCCTGTTTACATTTTCTATCCGGACAAGACAGCACAGAAAGCAGCATCAAAGCAGATTTTGAAAATTGTTGAAGGGTAAGGGCTAAGGATATGGGAAAAAAAGAAGTAGAAGGGACATTGCAAGAGACACCTGTATCAGAAAATCAGGAAGTGGAAGAAATCATTGAGCGTCCTTATACACTGCGTAAACTAAAAGATCATGATTTATTCACGCTGCTTAAGATTTTAAAGAAAATCGGCATTAAGGATTGTAAGGAAGCATTCATTCAGGTGGCTTCCGGAGAAAAGACATTGAAGCAGATCGGAATTATGGCTTCTTTTGACATAGCAGATATCCTGATCGGGAATCTGGCAAAGGTTGAAGAGGAAACCTATGAAATGTGGTCAGATATCTCAGGCATTCCGGTGGAAGAAATGAAAGATATGGAGTTCGGTACACTTCCGCTCATGATCATGGATACTTTTTCAGAGGCACGGAATACAAGTTTTTTCAGGGTGCTCTCCAAATTTCTTTCGTAGGTGAATTTGAATTCATGGACTTGCTGTATTCCAGATACGCAAGTCCTGCTGAATTCATGGGAACTTATATTGAGCAGGGCAGATTTGGAGAATTTGTAGCTAATATTCTTGAATTGGATATGAAGCAAAAAAAGGAAACCGCCCAAAAAGATGAAGATAATAAACTGTGGCTGGCGTATATCCACAGTATGACGGATCAGTCATTCCAGAATTGGAAAAAAGGGCTGATGCAGAACCAGGAACCTGTATCCTATTCTATGTCGGATAAACAGGTTGATGCAGTGAAACAGCAGACAAGGGGAATCTTGAATAAGTTTTCCCCTGTATAATGAATGAGTAAAAGCACCGGTAAATTATTTATCGGTGCTTTTTTAAGACGTATATAAGGGAAGGGCTGGCTTAGGATCAGCTCTCTATTTATTTCATAGAGAAGGGATCTTCATAATGGAACTGTTTAAGTTATTTGGAACAATAGCGGTTAAGAATACGGAAGCTAATAGTGCAATTGATGAAACAACTAACAAAGCACAATCTTTCTCTCAGAAGCTATCAGATAAATTTACGGATATTGGATCAAAGGCTACAAAGCTGGGGACAAAAATGAGCCTTGGGCTTACTACGCCCCTAACTCTTATTGGGAAGAAAGCTGTTCAAGCCACGATGGATTTTGAATCAGCTATGTCAGAGGTTGGTGCTATTTCCGGTGCTACAGGTGATGATTTGACAGCATTAAGGAATAAAGCAGAGGAAATGGGGAAGACAACAAAGTTCTCTGCATCTGAGTCTGCTGAAGCCTTAAAATATATGGCTATGGCGGGCTGGAAGACCTCAGATATGCTTAACGGCTTAGAAGGGATTATGAACCTTGCAGCAGCTTCCGGTGAAGATTTAGGAACCACATCTGATATTGTGACAGATGCACTTACTGCATTTGGGCTTACAGCAGCAGATAGTGGACATTTTTCAGATGTATTAGCGGTAGCAGCATCAAATGCTAATACTGATGTAGGAAAAATGGGAGAAACCTTTAAATATGTTGCTCCGCTTGCTGGAACATTGGGATTTTCAGTGGAAGATATGGCTTTGGCAATAGGTCTAATGGGAGATGCCAGCATCAAATCAGGTCAAGCTGGAACATCACTTAGGGGAGCATTGACTAATCTTGCAAATCCCACGGAACAAATGGCAAAAATGATGGTAAAGCTTGGGCTGGCTACGGAAGAAACTACACATGTTATTGATAATGGAAAACTCCAAAAAGCCCAAACTAAGGTTGAAAATAAGACCATTGATATGGAAAAAGCCCAGATTAAGTATAATGAGGCCGTTGCGAAATATGGGGCAAATTCATCACAGGCAGAGACAGCGGCATTAAACCTGGAAAAAGCGCAAAATAATTTAGAATCAGCCATTTATGATTTAACCGTAGCGCAAGAAGGGGAAGTCAAGGTATCGGGCATTAATAACAATCTCCTTGTAGACAGTGAAGGAAATATGAAGTCATTTCGTGAAATCGTGACAACATTGCGCTCGGCTTTTTCAGGGTTGACAGAGGAGGAGAAGACACAAGCAGCAGCTACCATATTTGGAAAAGAAGCTATGTCTGGTATGCTTGCAATTATTAATGCTAGTGATGATGATTTTAACCATCTTGTCTCTGCAATAGATTCTGCTGATGGGGCAGCAAAAGAAATGGCAGACACCATGAATGATAATCTGGCAGGTCAGATTACGTTGCTAAAGTCACAATTAGAAGCCTTGGCTATACAGTTTGTTACACTTGTTATGCCATATTTAAGGCAGGCAGTTGATTGGATTTCTAAAGTTTGTGATTGGATAGCGGGGTTAGATGATGGGACAAAGAAAATGATTATGGTTGTAGGAGCAGCTCTTGCAGCGGCTGGTCCTGTACTAATCTTTTTTGGAAAAGTATCCAGTGGAATAGGTGAGATCATCAGAGTCGGCGGTTTATTGATTGGTGGCATTGGAAAACTGTCACCCGCTATATCCGGGGTAATGGGAATAGGAAGTAAACTGATTGGTGGCATAGGTGGACTGATTGGAAAGGTTACTGGCAGTAGTGGGCTTGTAGTAGCTATAGGGAAGATAATTGGAGTAATCGTTGGGAATGCAGGGTTGATTGCTGTGATTGGCTTGGCTATTGCAGCAGGCGTCCTGATCTACAAAAACTGGGATGAAATTAAGGAATGGGCTGGGAAAGCTTGGGGAAAAATTACGGAAATAGTCGGCGGAGCAGTTGACGGAATTAGAAATTTATTTTCAAAAATTATTGATTTTGTGAAAAATAACTGGCAGGGTCTGGCTCTGCTCTTAGTAAACCCGTTTGCTGGAGGATTTAAGCTGCTTTATGACAATTGTGAGTCCTTTCGAAATTTTGTTGATAATTTCCTTGGAAAGTTGAAAGAAGGTTTTCATAATTTTGCTTCCAACATTTCCGAAAAAGCAGGGGAATTGAAGGATAAGGTGGTTAACAAGGCAAAGGAACTGAAAGACGGAGCTGTTGAAAAGTTTCAAGAGCTGAAAGAGAAAGCTGCTGAAAAAATTGAGAATCTTAAAGAAAGCGCTTCAAATAAGTTTAATCAGCTTAAAGAAATTGCAACTGAAAAGGTAAACAGCCTGAAGGAAAAGGCGGTATCAAAATTCCAGGAATTAAGGGACAAGGCATCTGAAAAAATTGATTCATTGAAAGAAAAAGGAATGGCCGGATTTGAAGCTTTAAAGTCAGGAGCACTTCAAAAGTTTGATGGCCTAAAATCCGGTGTAACTGAAAAATTAGACGCAATAAAGAGTTTTGTTTCAAATACTGTTCAAAAATTGAAAGACTTTTTTAAGTTTGATTGGAGCCTTCCTAAGATTAAACTGCCACATTTTAGTATGGAAGGAAGCTTTTCATTGAATCCGCCATCTATACCGCATATAGGCGTTGAATGGTATAAGAAAGCAATGGACAATCCTCTTGTTATGGATAAGCCTACAGCATTTGGAATCAATGCATCTGGCCAGATCATGGCAGGCGGGGAAGCAGGAAGCGAAGTGGTAAGCGGAACACAGACGCTGATGAGCATGATTTCGGCAGCAGTAGCAGAAAATAATGATCAGTTATATGAGGTGATGAATAAGCTTTATAATTTACTGGTTGAATATCTTCCTACATTTGCCAATATGCAAATGGTCCTTGATTCTGGTGTACTGGTGGGAGAACTTGCACAGCCAATGAATGAAGAACTTGGAAGAATCACACATATGAGGGGGAGGCGGAATTGATGATGCATGGTGCAATATTCGGAAATAAGCGCTCAAAAGAAGATTATGGAGCTGTCATGAACTATGCACGGATAACACCGCCTTTCGTAAAGGAAAATTATGTAGATATTGCCGGCGGTGACTCCTCCATAGATTTAACAGAAGCAGTTGGCGGTGTAGTGTTTGATGATGGGAAGATCAGTTTTAAGTTCACATTATTTGATGTGGAACATAAAGAAAAAATGAAAAATGACCTGCATGGGAAAAGACTGAAAATATATTTGGAAAGGGAACCAGAATTTTATTATGAAGGAAGGATTTCAGTCACAAGCGAAAACCAGAAGGGGAATATCTATGAGTTGTGCATTGATGCAAGGGTAAGTCCTTATAAAATGGAAGATCAGATTACAATCCATGATGAAGAGGTGAAAGCAGCAAAGGATATCATTATATCAAATGAAAGAATGCCGGCTATGCCGGTAATTACAATTAGAGGAAATATCAATATAAGTTATGATGGTATTAGTTTTTCCCTGAAAACAGGCATTTATGAGATACCAGAAATTACGTTCCGGGAAGGAATTAACAGGTTAAAGGTATCCGGGAATGGAAGTATCCGGATTGAATACAGAAAGGGGAGATTGATTTGATAATCATTAAAAATGGTGAAAGGCAGATCTATCACCCTCAGAACCCTAATTTGAAACTGATCAGTCCTAAACTTACCCTTGAAGACAACGCAGCCGGAAGCCTCACATTCAAGATATATGATAGCAATTTGAATTACAGTACTATCAGAAAACTTTATCCGGTTGTGTCAGTGGTAAGAGATGATGAAACTTTGTTTAAAGGAAGAGTAATCTCTGATAAGAAAGATTTTTACAATGGAAAATCGGTGGAAGTGGAGGGAAAGCTTGCCTTTTTCAATGATTCTTATATGGAGCCCTTTTCCTTTGCTGGAAGTCCTGTAGATTTGTTTAAGATGATTGTAGAAAATCATAACTCACAGGTGATGGAATGGCAGCAGTTCAAGGTCGGGAAGGTGACGGTAGTTGATCCGAATGATTATATCGTAAGGAGCAGTGAAAACGTCATTAATTCGTGGAACGCTTTAAAAGAGAAATGCTTTAAATCTTCTTTAGGCGGTCATATTAGGATACGCTATGAAGCTGATGGGGACTACATTGACTGGCTGGCCGATTATGAAATGGTATCGAGACAGAGCATTGAGTTTGCCAAAAATATGATTGATATGTCCTTGGAAGTAGATGCCACGGAAACTTATACAGCGATCAGGCCAGTCGGGGCAGAGGTAGACGGTTTTAAGGTTGATATTTCGTCAGTGAATGACGGGAAAACCTACCTTGTTAATGAGGAAAAGGCTGCGGAATATGGGATTATTTTCGCACCGGAAAACGAATCTACATGGGAAGACGTAACATTGCCACAAAACCTTCTTAAAAAGGCAAGAGACAAGCTGTTCGGTTCCTTCATTACTTTGAATGAGACTTATGAGATTAAAGCGGTTGACCTGCATCTGACAGATGAAAAAATAGAAGCTTTGAATATTTGTGAGTATGTACCGGTGATCAGCAGACCGCACGGGATAAATGGAAATTATCTGCTAAGTAAAGCGGATATTAGCATCACGGAGCCTCAAAACTCAGTTTTTTATCTTGGGTCCAGTAAAAGAGTATTCAGTGATATGAATGGTGGCGGAACAACTGTTGTTACCGTACCAAGAAATATTAGTTCCTTTGAAAATGATGCCGGGTACATTTCGGAAGAAAAGACAGAAGAAATCCTTTCTGACTATACCAAGACAGAAGATGTAGAAGAGATAGTCAGCCAAGCAGTATCACAGATACCAAGTGGGAAGAATGGTCTTTCTGCTTATGAGATTGCTGTGATTTATGGTTTTAATGGTACAGAAGCAGAATGGCTTGATTCCCTTAAGGGGGAAAATGGAGATTCCGGCATTACGCCGACAATTGGCGAAAATGGGAATTGGTTCATTGGTGAAACGGATACAGGGATACCCTGTAAAGGTGAAGATGGATCTGCTCCAACCATTGAGATAGGTACTGTGACAACTGGTGATCCGGGAACACAGGCAACGGTAGAAGCAAAAGCAAGCGATTCTGATTCGGGAAATGTAATTTTTCTTGATTTTGTGATACCAAGAGGTGAAAAAGGAGATCCGGGAAGTTCCGGAGGAAGTGGCAGCGAGAATTCTGAAACTGACCAATCTATTTTAAGTAAACTAAATGAAATATCAGATAGGGTAGGTGGATTTTCGTTTGGTTATACAGAAGATGGTAAGCCAGGATTTAAAGAACCCGGCAGTGAAATTTTTAAACCATTTGGTTCAGAAAGTATGGAGGAAGAAATGTATAAAATAGCAACAAATATTCAGTTATATATGCAACCATTAATTTCTAATGTTGTTGCAGTAGAGGAAGAAATAAATCCTGTTATTGCAGAAGGTGTACAAATTGAAGCAATAAGTGCAGAAATTTTATAAAGGGGATAAAAGAAATGTTTAAAGAAAAATTATATTCTGGAACATTCACAAAAGCTTCAGCAACAAAAGCAGTTACAAGAGTTCCAGAAACAACAACAGTTACAACTAATATAGAAAAAACAAATATAGTATGTAATGCTCTGTTAGATTTTTTGACAGAATGTGGGGCTGATGTAAGTTATGAAGAGGAAAGTCTAATTATTTATATATGTGGACTTCCTGTAATTTTTTATTTTCAAGGTAGTTATATGTATTACTCAAATATCTATGTTGGGGGGTGTACGATTGTAACTGGAAGTTCTACAAATACAGTTATTTTTAATAGTAGTGGGGAATACAAATTTAAGTTAACATTAATTGGAGAACCCACAGGATTCTTTTCAATTTTAATATCAAATATGAATTTAACATATACTGCTTCAGCTAATCAGCTTTATTTTGTAAATCTTGAAAATATTTTAGAAAACCAACAATATGCTGGAATAAATTCAGGAACAAGCTCCAGTGCGTTTTACGTTTTTAAGAAAACCCCAATTTTATCTATGAATCCAAGTAATTCAAATACAATCACATTATTTGGTTCGGGTTATACTATGTCTGAAAATGAAAAAAATGTTTTGGGAAATCAAGGAAAATATCCTTTAATTCAAAAATTTACAGGTCCTTATAAACTTTTGAATTGCTATGAATTTATAAAAACGAATGAAATAAATAATAATTCAACGGCAAATCAAAATGGAGGAACATTTTATAAAATTGATAATAAAATTTATATGACAAATTCAAGTTATGCATTGGTTGAATGCGTAACACCATAATGGAGGGAACAATGGCACAAATAAGACTTTTATTAGAGAAGCAGTTACTTACAATTCAGAATATGGAAATTATAGCTTCCGGGGATAGTAATTTCGATTCCTGCAAGTTTATATTTGATGAGACATGGGACGGATTTGTCAAAACAGGAGTATTCTATCAGGACAAGTCAAATGTCCAGTATGCAGTTCTAGGAAATGATGATACCTGCATGATTCCGGCAGCAGCAATGGCAAGGGCAGGACGAATGTACATAGGCGTGTTTGGGATTAAGGACACAGCGGTTGTTACTTCTACACTGGGGACAATAGATATTAAAGAAGGGGCAATATCCGGCGGTAACATATCTACAGAGCCGACAGATGATGTTTTCTTGGCCATCATTGCACAGTATCAGCGGATTGTGGAAATGATAAGCAAGTATGAAGCTACGGCGGCACAGTTCAATGTACAGATTGCAGAGCAGAACGCCATTCTTGAGACTTTAAATGCATTTGAAGTGGTGGAGCTGATGCAAAAGCTAGAACTAATCGAAGATCGAATGATAAACTACACCAATGTTGCCAAGGAAATTATGAACAGAGAAAAAGTCATCAGAGATGTTCCGATTAAATTTGTAAACAAGGTATGTAAGGTAGAGAATGACGCCATTACAGCAGATTCGCTGTGTGACGTCTATTTTGATGAATACTCTTTTGAGATTGCATCAAAGGCACTGATCATGCCGGTATCGTATGATGGGTACATAGAACTGACCAGTTCCATTGATATCCAGGAAGAATTGACCGCCAATATACTTGTCAGGAGGAATTAATCATGTTAGGAAAAACAAATATAACTACCTTGTCAGAAGGTGCAATTGTAACTGAGGTTGAGGATTTCAAATGGATACAGATGCAGTCTGGTGTATATGGGAACTTTGTGAAAGCAATCTATAAAAATGATTATCTGGTTGCTATTACAGCAGATGGAACTGTGGTATATACAACAGATGGTGAAGTGTGGCAGGCTTCTGTTCTTGAATATGAGAATTGCAAGTTGAATGATATTGAGTGGGATGGTAGCAGGTTTTTATTTGCTGGGAGTTATTCTGCTAATAATGTTACGATTGGCTTGATTTTAGCGACAAGCAATTTTGACGCATATGAAATGGTGAGAAGTGATGCTGAAATAGATTCATTTTGGGCTATATATTCGCAAAATGGAAAATATCTGGTTTTGGGAAGTAAATCATCAGATATGAAACTTTTTAAAGGAACCCTGACAGATGAAGAATGGGAGGGAACATCTAAAATAACGAGTTACTACAATGATGCTTCCCCACAGTCAATAGTTGTTGGTAAAAATACTAATGGAATGATGGTTACCTTTATGAACATCAGAACCTTATCTAGCACTTTATACAATACTTACTATATTTATCAAATAATCAATGGTGGCTTTTCACTCATTAGTACCATGAGTGTTACAAAATCACACCGGAATGTTTTAGCTTTTGAATGTAAAGATGCTCTATTTTATATGTCGCTACAAAGTTCAGATGATTATAAATTTGTTAAAGTGCTTAATTCAAGAGAGGAAATACTTTTGAGTTCGGGGATTAACTTTATGTTCGTGGATGGCGTATACTTCAATGGTTGTGAACTGTTCATTAACAATCACGAAATGCTGATTGTAAAGAAGGGAGAGAGCATTGCGGACAAGACCTTAGATGACCTGATAGAGATTGCCCCAGAGCTTACAATGAACTGCATCACGAAAGCATTTGGTCAGCTCTACATATTTGGAAATCAGGGGACAATCCTGAAATCAAGTGTAGAGACTAATAATGAAAATGCAATTGCCGTACAGACAATATCCGCTAAAAAGGCTCTTTCTGATGCGAAGCAATACACAGATGAACAGTACGCTATTCTGGAAGCAAGAATCGCGGCACTGGAAGGGGTAACAACAGAATAGAAAGTATAAGTCAGAGCAGAAATGCATCTGGCTTTTATTTTGCCTAAAAACAGAGGAAAGGAGTGATACACAAGACATAGATACCATTTGTAACAATGCTAAATACACATTTATCAAGAAAGAAGGAGAATGAATTATGAAAGTAAAAGAAATGATTTGTACAGTAGTAGGGTTGACAGGAAGCTTTGTTGCAAAAGCATTTGGAGGCTGGGATAGTGCCTTGGTAACATTGCTTTTCTTCATGATTGTGGATTATGTTTCTGGGCTTGTAGTCGCAGGAGTGTTCCACAAAAGCAAAAAGTCGGAGAACGGAGCACTGGAAAGTCATGCAGGGTGGAAGGGGCTTTGTAAGAAAGGAATGACGTTATTATTTGTTCTGATAGCATACCGCCTTGATCTGGCACTTGGGCTTGATTTTGTTCGCACAACCGTCATTATCGGATTTATGGCCAATGAACTTATTTCTATTGTGGAGAATGCCGGCTTGATGGGCATTAAACTTCCGGCTGTATTGAGCAAAGCGATTGATATTCTCACACAAAAAGCGGACGTAAAGGAATAATATTATGGTAATCGGAATTAATTGTGGTCACACGATCAGCGGCGCCGGTTATGGCGCCGTTGGAATTATTAAGGAAAGTGAACATACCCGTTTAGTCGGACAAGCTTTAATGAGCCTGCTCCGATCAGCGGGGGCAACGGTAATTGACTGTACCATAGATCAGGCAAATAGCCGGAACGAATATCTTGCTGCAGCAGTTGCCCTAGCCAACCGGCAGGACCTTGACTGGTTTATCAGTATTCACTTTAATGCATCAGCCAGTCATGAGGGGCATGGAGCAGAAGTATTCACCTATGAGGGCAGGCAATACCAAGATGCTTTGGACGTATGTGCTAACCTTGCGGAACTTGGTTTTACAAACCGTGGAGTAAAAGCTGGTACTGGTCTTTATGTTATCCGGAAGACTAAAGCAAAATCTATGCTGATTGAAGTATGCTTCTGTGATAATCAGCAGGATATAGATACATATAATGCGGCAGGTGGAGCAGGGGGAATTGCAAAAGCAATCTATAAAGGTATTTATAAAGAAGCAGTGCTTCCTTCCGTACAGACTCCATCAAAAGAGAATCACAACCTTACAAGGGAAGAGTTCCATGAATTTGTAGGGAATATTGCCCGGAAGGATTGGGAAGACCGACACATCATGCTTCCAAGTGTAGTTATAGCACAGGCAGCCATCGAAAGCGGTGTCGGAACATCAGAACTTGCGCAGAATGCGAATGCTTTATTTGGCATTAAGCTAAACGGTTGGACAGGAAGAAGCTATGTAAAAGATGCTACAGAACAAAATCCGGACGGAAGCTATCGAGTGGATCAGAATGCCTTATGGCGGGCTTATGATAGTTGGGAGCAATCTATTCTGGATCACAACGAGTACATAGCTACCAGAAGCACAGATGGTGGTAAGACCTTAAGATACAGTCCAGTGATTAGCAATGATAATTATATTCTCACTTGCCAGTATTTGAAGCAGTGTGGATATGCCACTTCACAGACTTATGAGGAAACGCTGATAAATTATATTGAGATGTATGATCTGCATAAGTATGATGAATTTGAACCTGATCAGATCGCACCGGAAGGATTTTTATGGATTGTCCAGGTGGGAGCATACAAGAGCCTGAACAATGCTAAAAATCTACAGCGCAGGCTTGAAAAGATGGGAGTTATTTCCTTAATTAATCAGTACAATATTGAGGGGTAATTTCGTGTTGCATTTCGTGTTGCATAGTTGTAAATTTGTATGTAAATTTCAATTTTAAAATAAAAATTTTTTTTACATACATGTAATAATAAATCCAGTAAATACAAGGAATTCGAGTGAAGTATTGTATTTACTGGATTTTATAAAATATGTTCTAATAGGGTTCGATTCCCGTCATCTGCTTACAAAGAGCCTTGATTTTATCAGGGTTCTTTCTTTTTGTGCTACATTTTCGGGGAAGGAGGTTAATAATAAATCGCGTCATTAGAGCGTTTTTTGGTTTGACAGGTTTTGTATAGTGGTTATAATATGCTTAACAAGGCAGTCGGAGGGTAAGTGCGAGTCACCTAACTTAGTGAAATATAAGATTATAAAGAGATAGCCGCTATTCTGATTTGACGATTATTTTATGAATAATCAGTAATTATTATCTTTTCAGTCAAGTCTCCGAGAGGCCTGCCATCCACTAGAAACTCTTTAAGTAATGTATCTGCATCAGGATAAACTGATATCTCATTTTTGGGCTTGTTTTGTTCCCCTATACCTATACCATCATCAAGCCACGTTATTATTGTATAGTGACGGTTTCCGACGTTAAACATAATATCTCTTCCGTTTTCAATTTTTACAACAAACTCACTCTTTTTCATGATAATTATCACCATGCTTTACTCCTAAGCGGAAAGCAATTAGTTAATTTTTTATTGTTCATCTTTATTATATCAAAAAATGTTGTTTTTACAACATTCTTCCCTATCGCATCTACAGACTCACGCCGGTTCTTTTTAGCCTTTTCACGCTACGCATGCATTTTTGTTTCCGCTTGGTGCCTTTTCAGCATCGCTTCATATGAATTATGCACCCTGTTCCGCAGACGTCAGCAAGCTGCTGGTGTGACCACACCTTCCTCCGTCATATCTTATGATAAGGACGGGGGCCATGGTGCCAGACAACCTCGAATTAATCTGTTCCCAATTTCTGACTGTTCATATCAGATATCTACCCGGTCAGCTGGCCCATTTCGGTAAGTAATGTCTGCTTGACAGCCGCATCTACTTTACTGCTAATGTTTTTTTCTTTTTGGTCCGCAGATATCTCAGTGAGTTGTGAAATTGACTGAGAAATTTAAATACCATTCAAAAAACACCGCAAAATAACGGAATTTCAGCTATCTTGCAGTGTTTTTATAAAATCAGGCGAACCTGTAGTTGTTTGTCGAAGCCGGTCAGCACACGGTCTTGGCACCGGCGGCTTCATTTGATAGATATAGAATAACAGATAAATATGTACAAAGTGTTACCGAAAAAGTAATAAATCATAAAGAATCTCTTAAAAGAAAAAAGAATATGAAAAATACACCAGCCGTCAAGTGTTCTACGGGGTATTCTCTGTGTTTGAACCTAGACACTGACGATACAGGCAAGCCCATACTCCTCCCAGAACTGGTGTTATCTTTATTATAAAGCGAAGAGAGAAGAAATGCAATCGTAACAGATCAGCCATGCACATTTATAAGTCACCAGAATCGGAACCGTTCAGCCATGCCATTCATAAGTCACCAGAATATATACTTTGCCAATCCTATAGTGAATTGGCTGGTGACTTATTTCATGTCGGGCGTCTGCCCTATAGAATTGATTGTACAATTTGTTCTTAGTGAGCAAGCTCACACGTACAAATTGTACAATCAATTCTGCATGGCTGAACTGTTTACACATTTAGCGAAGAAAGGTTTTTCTTTGGCGGGAAATTGGTGTATAATGAGTCCAAAGGTTAAAATTACGGGAAATCATTTGATTATTTTGTATTGACCAAAACCAGAATATAGACACAAGGGGGACTACAGGATGAAAATTCAGGATTTTTGTGATATGGAGAAGTTTGAAAGTATCATGAACAACTGGGCAAAGAGTACAGGCTTGGCAACCGTGGCAGTAGGAGCTGACGGAGAATACATTAGCGACTGTTATAATTTTACGGATTTTTGTATTAAGCTTACAAGAGGAAGCGAAGAAGGCTGTAAACGCTGTACGAAATGTGACAGGGAAGGAAAAGGTGTGTATTCCTGTCATGCAGGACTGGTGGATTTCGGTATTCCCATTACTTTGGTTGATGGCACGGTGCTGGGCAGTGTGATCGGAGGACAGGTTCTTCCAGAAAAACCGGATTATGAGGCTTTTCGTCGGACAGCTAGAGAACTTTCAATCAATGAAGAACAGTACATTGCTGCATTGCAAAAAGTAAATGTTAAAACAAGAGAAGAAATCGAGGCTTCCGCCAATTTGTTGGGAGATGTAATCAACATGTATGTACGTTCCAGCTATCAGGAAAAGCAAAACGAAACAATACTTGAAAATTTAAAATCAGGGATTGCAAAAGCGGCGGAAGTGATTGATGGTGCAAATGAGTGTACGAATCAAATTGCCGGATTCAGTAAGAAGCAGAATATTCTGGCTTTAAATGCTTCTATAGAGGCAGCCAGAGCAGGCGAAAGTGGAAGAGGATTTGCAGTGGTAGCCATGGAGGTGCAGAAATTAGCGGAAAGCATGGCAGCGGTCTCTTCAGAGATCAACGTAAAATTAAAGAAAATTGATCAAACGATTAAGGAACTAAATTACTAATGTTGGAAATTTAGAATCAAAAGATGTTTTGATGAAATGGAGTATAGGTGATGAAGACATTAACGGCGCCTCTGGGATGGAATAGCTGGGATTGCTACGGAGCGGCAGTTACAGAAGAAATTGTAAAGCGTAATGCCGATTTCATGGCAAAATATCTGAAACAGTATGGCTGGGAATATATTGTAGTGGATATTCAGTGGTATGAGCCGCTTGCGGATACCCATGAGTATCACCCTTTTACTGATCTTTGTATGGACGAATATTCCAGGCTGCTTCCTGCACATAATCGGTTTCCAAGTGCGGCAGGCGGAAAGGGATTTGCTCCGCTTGCAGAATATGTTCATTCTCTGGGACTGAAATTTGGAATTCACATTATGCGGGGAATCCCAAGACAGGCAGTACATAAGAATACAAAGATCATGGGAACAGACCGGATGGCACGGCAGATTGCCAAGACGGCAAGTATTTGTCACTGGAACACGGATATGTACGGTGTTGATCCGGATAAGGAAGGTGCAAGGGCGTATTATGACAGTTTGTTTGAATTGTACGCTTCCTGGGGTGTGGACTTTGTCAAGTGCGATGACATTGCAAGAGAACTCCCTCATGAGGAGAAGGAGTTGGTTTTACTTAGTGAAGCTCTTCATAACTGTGGACGGGATATGATTTTAAGCCTTTCGCCGGGGCCTGCTTTATTAGAAAAAGCGGAATTGTACAAGCAGGTTTCCAATATGTGGCGTATAACTGATGATTTCTGGGATAAGTGGGAGCTTTTGTATGATATGTTTTCGCGGGCGGAAAAGTGGTGTACCCATACCGGCGCCGGACATTGGCCGGATGCGGATATGTTACCCATCGGTCCAATTCGTCAGAGTGAAAATACAGAAAACCGTACATTGTTTACGGAGGATGAGCAGGTTACTATGATGACGCTGTGGAGTATTTTCCGTTCACCGCTTATTATCGGCGGAGAGATGACAGGATTTGATGAATTTACCATGAATCTTTTGACCAATGAAGCGATTTTAGGAATGCATAGGAACGCCCGTCATTCCCATCAGGTATGGAGAAAGGAAATTGATGGAATAGAGCATATTCTCTGGATGGCTTCGAGTGCCGAAGGAGGACAATATTTTTCGGTGTTTAATGTAGGGGAGACGGATAGCAAAATAGAAATAAAGCTATCAGACCTTGAGATTTATGAGCCTGTAACAGGGCGAGAACTTTGGAGTGGAGAGACCGTTTCAGAAAAAGATGTCATACGGGTAAATCTGAAAAGCCATGGTGCAAAGGCTTATTACGTAAAGTGAAATATTAAGAAAATGAAAATTAGAAGAAAACGGAAAAATCAGATGTTTGCATATAAGATGCTCACACCTGTCATATTGATTCTCTTACTGTGTGGCTGTGCCGGCAGCAGAGAAACTGTCCAGACAGAAAATCAAATAGGACCTGAAAAAGAAGAAGCTGCGGAGTCAGAAACGATTGAATTTGTCGATGATCTGGGCAGGGAGGTTCAAGTCTGCAGTTCTCCCCAAGCAGCAGCACTTATTGGCAGTTTTGCGGATGTCTGGCTTTTGGCCGGAGGAGAACTCAAGGCAGCAGCAAATGATTCCTGGACAAGTCTTTCACTTCCGCTGGGAGAGCAGGTGGTTAATCTGGGAAGTATTACGGGGCCGGATGCGGAAAAGCTGATTGCATCCAAACCGGATCTGGTGTTGGCAAGCGTCAATACGGATGCGGATCTGGAATTAGAAGAACTTCTAACACAGACGGGCATCCCGGTGGCATATTTTCAGGTGTCGGATTTTGAAGAATATCTGCATATGCTGGATATCTGTACGCTGCTTACCGGCAGAAGGGACTTGTACGAGGAGCAAGGTCTTAAGGTTCAGCAGGAGATTGAGCAGGTGAAAGAGAGGATCGACGGTTCCCGTCCCAAAGTTTTGTTTCTTCGTGCATCCGCAAGCAGCGTGAAGGCGAAAGGAAGCAGAGACAACGTATGCGGAGAAATGCTGGCGGAATTAGATTGCATCAACATAGCGGATAATCAGGACAGTCTGCTGGAGGATTTAAGCCTGGAGGCTGTAATTGTGGAAGACCCGGATTATATTTTTGTCACGGTGCAGGGAACCGATCAGGAAGCGGCAATGGATAATGTAGAACAGCTCCTGATTTCCAATCCGGCGTGGAATTCCCTTACGGCAGTGAAAAATGGTCAATATTATGTGCTGGATAAGCGGTTATATAATTTGAAGCCTAATGCAAGATGGGGAGAAGCATACCAAAAGCTGGCAGATATTTTATATCCGGTGCAGTGAGGAGGAGAAAGGGATGGGATATTTCCCCTTTTTTATGGATATTGAAGGAAAAAGCGGTTTGATTGTGGGCGGCGGAGAAGTAGCCCGGCGTAAGGTTCGAAAGCTCATGCCCTTTCAGCCCAGGCTTACGGTGGTTGCGCCGGTTATTGCCCGGGAGCTTCTTGCGGATAAGGCGCTTACCTGTGTACAGAGGGCTTTCCGGGAAGAGGATATCCTGGGACAGATGTTTGTGATTGCGGCTTCTAATGAGGCCGATGTGAACCGGGAAGTGGGAAGGTTGTGCAGAGAAAAGAATATTCCCGTGAATGTGGCGGATGAAAAGGAAGCATGCAGCTTCCTTTTTCCTGCGCTTGTAAAAGAAGGGAGACTTACCATAGGAATTTCCACAGAGGGTGCAAGTCCGGCCATGGCGGGAAAGATCCGAAGCAGTGTGGAAGCTTCCCTGCCTCACGGAATAGGGGAAGAGCTTGAGCGGCTTGCAAATTTAAGAGAACAGGTAAAAAAGGAGATTCCCGCCGGAGAACATAGAACGGAAATTTTAAAACAGGCAGCGCAAAATTGCGCAGACAGTACAGGCCGAATGACCGGGCAGGAAAAAGGAAAAGTAATATTGGCAGGAGCGGGCTGTGGGGCCTATGATCTGATTACAGTAAGAGGGTTGAATGCAGTGAGAGATGCCCAGGTGCTGGTTTATGATGATCTCATTGATGAAAGACTGCTTTCTCATACCGGTGAGTCCTGCGAAAAAATTTATGTGGGGAAAAGAAGCGGAAAACATAGTATGCCCCAAGAGGAGATCAATGCCCTTTTAATTGCGAAAGCAAAAGAAGGAAAACTTGTGGTCCGGTTAAAAGGAGGAGATCCCTTTGTGTTTGGCAGAGGAGGAGAGGAAATTCTGGCGTTAAGACAGGCGGGAATTGAAGTGGAAGAAATTCCGGGCATATCCTCCGCCGTGGCGGTGCCGGCAGCATCAGGGATCCCGGTAACACACAGAGGGATCAGCCGGGGTTTTCATGTGATCACGGGGCACGGAGCAGAGGGCAGTCTGACCGAAAAGATGGAAACCCTTGCGGCTTTGGAAGGGACACTGATTTTTCTTATGGGATTAGGGAATATAGAGGAAATTACGGAAGGTTTGATTGCCAGCGGAAAACCGGAAAGTACGCCGGTAGCAGTGATCCGGGGAGGATTTGCCGATACTGCTCAGACAATCCGGGGGTGCCTTGGGGATATTGCAGAAAAGACAAAACAATCCGGCTTGATGTCACCTGCAGTGATTGTGATTGGAGAATGCGCTGGAATGGATCTGTTTGGATGTGAGACGGCATTGGAGGAATAGGGGAAAAAGAACTATATCATTGAAAGAAATAATAGGTTCTATCCTGATCGGAAAACTGCTTACAGGTAACGCCAAAAACCTTTTCCAAAATACGGCTTTCCAGACATTTGGAAGGTGTATCCTGCGCGACGATAGCTCGATCTTTCATAACGATGAGTCGATCCGATACCTGAAGCGCCTGGTTCAGGTCATGGAGCGTTAAAACAATGGTTTTACCCTGAGCTTTCAGTTCCCGGATCATATCAAGAAATTCTTTTTGACCGTAAGGATCAAGATAAGTTGTAGGTTCGTCTAATACAATATAATCACAGTCCTGAGCCAGAGTCATAGCAAAGAAAACCCGTTGGCGGATGCCGCCGGAAAGGGTGTCTACAGATTGCCCGGCAAAAGGAAATGTGTGTGTAAAATTCATAGCGTCTTCTACAATGCGTACATCCTTTTCTGTTTTTTTGCGGGAAAACCCCAGATAAGGAAAACGTCCGTGCTCTACCAACATACGTGCAGGGATAGAAGGAATCACGGTGCGGGTTTGGGGGAGAAAAGAAACCCTTCGGGCGCGTTCCCGTAAGGAAAGCTGAAGGTAATCTTCTCCGTCAAGAAAAACAGCGCCTGATGTGACCGTTGATACTCCGTTTAAGCATTGTAGTAAAGTGGTTTTTCCGCAGCCGTTTGGACCGATTAAGGTTGTGATACAGCCTTTGGGAAAGGATACAGAAACAGAATTCAAAATAGGAGTACGCCCGCAGGATACGGATACGTTTCGAAATTCAAGCATTGACACGGCGTCCTCCTTTCTTTTTTAACAGCAGATACAGGAAGAAGGGGCCTCCGATAAATGCCATAATAATTCCGGCAGGCAGTTCAAAGGGACGAAAAAGTAACCGTCCAAGCAGATCGCAGCAAAGAACAAAGCTGCCCCCAAGCAAGGCACTGCAGGGAAGGAGAAAACGGGCATCGTTTCCGAAAAGCTGTCTGCATACATGGGGAACGATCAGACCCACAAAGCTCAGAAGTCCCGCATAACTGACCACACAGCCGGCAAGAAGACTGGACAGGGTAAGAAGAAGCAGCCTTGTAAAAGAGACATTTAGTCCCAGAGAACGGGCAATGTCATCTCCAAGACCAAGGATATTTAATACCCGTCCAAGGCACAGGGAAAAGAAAAAAGCTGTCAGAATGCAGAGGCAGGGAAAAGTCAGTCTGCCCAAAGTCAGTCCGGACAAAGAGCCGGAAAGAAAAGAGGTTAGGTTGACGGATAACTCCGTATCGAGTATCTTAATGGTATTGATCCCGGCATTCAAAAAACTGGAGATTGTGATTCCGGCTAATATGATGGTGGTTCTGGAACTGTCTGCCAGATAGGCAAGTGCAAAAACAGCCAGAGAGGTAAAAAGCGCTCCCACAAAAGCAGAAGCAGGGATTAACAGAACATTGTGGGGGAACAGCAGCATTGCCAGCATAACAGCGAAACCGGAGCCGGAATTGACGCCGATGGTAGCAGGACTGGCAAGTGCATTGTTCATCACTGTCTGTAAGATGACACCGGAAACAGAAAGACCTATGCCGGCGAAAAGTCCGCCCAGAGCACGTGGCAGACGTACTGCAGTGATCAATGTATAGACGGTGGAATCCGTTTTTTGAAATAAGATGCTGCTGCAGATATCCGAAATGCCAACCGATACGCTTCCAAACAAGATGGATAGGAGAAAGGAAGCCGGGAGCATAAGGCAAAGCAACGGAATTATAAGGAATTTGTGGTTTTTCATGGTATAATACTCCTATTGTTTGATGGTAACACAGAAAATCGATGCTTTCAATAGGCGTTATGAGGAGATTGAAACGAATAGAGCCGTAGCATTAAAGGAGAAAACGGATATGGATTTATTATGGAGACTTTCCAAATATCTTACTTTTGACAATATCTGTACTGCCCTGTCGATAATCGGATTAATTTATTTTGTAATTAATAGATTTATTCTGCATAGAGCGCCGGTTCCTTCCAGTGCGTTTAAGCGTGTTCCTAAGGAACTGTTGGATGAGTGTATCGAGCAGCTTAAGAAGCGGGAGAAAGAAGAGTATGAGGATTATGTACTTCCAGTTGCTCTTATGAGAGATTTGCAATTAAAGCCTGATGATGATGAGGTTTTGAAGCGTCTGCTTTGCAGCATTTGTGAACATATGGGATTTGATGGAAACTATATAGAATTGGTTATATCTGATACTCCGGTGCCGGAGCGGGCAGGAGCTATCTCCACGGATCTGGATTTTACAACTATCTGGCTGGAGCTGCGACCGCCCTATATTGTTGATTCAATAATTGCTGTATTAGCCCATGAGGTTATGCATCTTCATTTGTATTATGAGGGGATACGGCGACAGGATAATTGGGAGAATGAAGTACTGACGGATACTGCGGCAGTTTACTGCGGCTTTGGGGAATATATGTATAAAGGTTATGCGGTAAATCCGGGAGAGATGGCGCTTTCTTACCATAAGGTGGGCTATATCCGGCAGGAGGATGTGAAATATATTATGGAAGTAATAAAGAAACAAGAATGACAAAATAAGGAGGAGTTTTATGATGAAAGTGACTGCAATGACTTGTCTATGTGTGGATGTTTTTGATGGTACGGAGGAGATACGGCCCGGTGGCGAAGCGCTTAATTTTGCTGCGACAGCGGCCGGCAGATATGAGTACATTCAAATGAGTCTCATAGGCGGGATAGGAGATGATAATTATGGAAAAAGTATTCTGGATTCTATCAGCGGATTGAAGATAAATACCGATTGTGTTCATGTGATACCGGGCGGTGCAACAGCCAGCAATCGAACTTATCTTACAGAAGACGGAGACAGATACTATCTGGATGACTCATGGCAGGAGGGAGTATATGGGAGCTTTGCTCTTACGGATGTGGATAAGCAAAAGATGAAGGATTCCCAATTAATCCACACTAATTTCAGTTGCCCTATATTTTTTGAAATAATAAAATTGAAAAAGGAATATGGATTTCAGATGTCTGTGGACTTTGACAAAGAAAGAGATTTTTCAGGATTTGAAGAAATTCTTCCTTATATCGATTATTTTTTTATCAGCGGAGAGGAAAGTCTTCTGCCTGTTCTTAAGAAATGGTCAATGGATTATAAAGGTGTATTTACGGCAACGCTTGCGGAGAAAGGAAGTGTTGCTTATGGAAACGGTATAGAGTATAGAGCGGATGCGGTAAAGGTATCCGAGGTGATAGATACCACCGGCTGCGGGGATAGTTATCAGGCGGGCTTCATCTGTTCAGTGATAAAGGATGGGCAGATTAAGGCAGCTATGGAGGAAGGTTCCAAGGTTGCTGCCGAAACACTCTCTCATATAGGAGGCTTTTAAATCGACACATATGATTGGATTTTGAAGCGGAAACGAAGTAAAGGAGCAGGAGAAGATGGACAGAATAAAAGAATTTGTACATAGGTTATGCCAATATGGCGGTGAGGGAGAAGAGTTTGAAACGCAGTTTTTGACAGCACTGTCAGCCGATGAGGAAATACTTGCAGAGCTTACGTATTACATGGAACATGGAGATTTTGCATGTCAGGCAAAGGTGCAGGGCTATACGGTTGTGGACATAATGATTTGGCAGATGGATCATTTTAAGGCGCGGCTGGACCGGGATAATACCGGAACCAGACAAAACCCGGATCGTATGGTGCTTCTGGCATTTGACACTTTGCTTAAGATGCGGGAGGAACCTGAAAAATATACTGTAAAAATGAGACAGGAGACAGGAACGGATTATGAAGGAAAATATTGACGATGTAATTAGAATGTTAGACAATATGACAGAAAAGGAAATCAGCCGCATGAAAATAGAAACTTCCGGGGAGGTCAGAGAAGGAGAAACAGAGCGCTCATACCATCACGGGCGGTGTGATGTGGGAAGTCCCTTTGCAACAGGGAAGCTGTTTGATTTAGAACCGCCGGAGTGTGGAAACTAATCCTAACGGGAATGTACTTTGTTTCATAATTATGATAAATTATGAAATTAAAAATGTAGACGTCGCCTTACTGCATCTCGAAATCGTCTTATGGATAGCAGTGTGATCAACAGTACAACGATGACGCTGCATACCGTCAATACAATAGCGGACCATACCAGGCGCAGAGGCTTGTCAACATAATGCTGAATCAGAAGTTCGATTCCCACACATAGAAAAGCAGCCTCTATAAAGAAGTACAGAGAAATAGCAAGAAAAGATATGGAAAAGGACCGGAGCAGCAGAGTGAAAATCTCTACCAGGATCGTGGTAAGTGCTACAATAGGAAGGGCAAGCATCCAGAACCATTCATCGCTCGCAGTGTTGAAGGTGATCAGGTATAGATAAATTCCGATTGCAACACCGTCAAATAACAGGGAAATATAGATCGGAAGTTTGGTATAGATCACGGCGGGAAAGACCAGTACGAACAATACCAGGCATGCTCCGATAATAAACAGAGACCATGGACTGCCGGGAAAAACAAACAAATTTAACAATAGGCAGCTGAGTGAAGTAGCGATAAGTACAATGGAGGTCAGGATTCCAAAGTCCTTCCGTTTTACTACATCCACTTTTCCTTTTTCTGTAGGATAGGGAGAGAGAGACATAGCATCCTTCAGTTCGTTTGGATTGATTACTGGTGTATGGCACAGAGGACAGTTTTTTAAGGAAGCCTCCAGTTCTACACCGCAGTTTACACAATAGGACATATAGATACCTCCATGATCAGTAGTTTCGGTTACTTTCAATTTTAACATGAATTCCGTCGGCAACCAGCTTTTGGAAAAATAGCCGTTCCACATCGGATTCTACGATACTGCTTGCAAAGTTTATGGTGAGGATATCCTCAAAACTGACAATGGCACAGTTGGTTCGGGAAGAGAATGGCTGACCCATATAGATGTCAAATCGTTCAATATGAGGCTTCATGTTATCAGGAACCTTTAAGGCACCCATGTTGGTCAGACCTGCAGAGGAGTTTTTGTCCTGTACTTTGGTGTAAAACATCCTTACCACAAAGTCTTTTACAAAAAGGGGAACGATGCGGATCAGAGGATTCCGCTGTGTGTTTGCGTTGGTAGTGATATCCCCTTTTAAAAACTTTTCATTGATGTAGTAGCGCATGTAATTGTGAACCTGCTTCACAATTTCTTCAAAGGTATATTCACCCAAGCGGGGATCGATGCCGGGATAAACCATGGTGATAAAATTACGCAACGTCTCCGAAGGGAAGAAGCGCCGAAGATTGACCGGCATGGCAATCTTTACCGGACGCAGTTTTATATGCCAGTCATGCTGCTGTTTTTGGAGCAGAGCATATAGAAGTACAGAGTTTAAATATTCGGTGATTGTGGCCTGATATTTGGAGGCAACATTCATAACTTCCTTTACAGACATGATACCGTCGATCACATTAAAGGTGTAAAAAGGTGCTCTGGTTCCCCGAACACGGTAGGTCTTTTCTCCAGGACGGGAGGGACAGACCTTGGCGTTGGCATAACGCATATACGCGTCTTCCAACTCGCCAGGAGTAGGCGCTTCATTAATATCTTTCACAAAACCGCCGTCAGAGATGGGATGTCCCAGGAGACGGAGGTAAACTGCAGTGATCGTCTGCAGTACGTACATGCCGCCGGTGCCGTCGCCCAGACAATGATGGGCTTCAAGGGAGATCCGGCAGTCGTGGTAATAAATCCGCAGAAGATAGCGGTTTCCAGCCTTAAAAGGCATAGGCATGCAAAAATTCCGAATATCCTTTTGGACAAAAGGACCTGGCCTGTCGTTGAGCTCTAAATAACGCCAAAAAAGACCTTTTCTGATAGCAGTCTTGTAGGTGGGAAAGCGCTTTAAAGCAATATCCACGGCGTGTTGAAGAATATCCGGCTTTACCGGATCTTTCAAGACAACGGACAGCCGATAGACAGAAGAAAAGTCACGGCGCTGCAGGGTAGGATAAACAATGGCAGAAAGATCCAGTTTGTACCAGATCTTTGGGTCCTGCTTTTCTCTATTATTTTTAAATTTTTTTGCTTGGTTTCGAGAATATAAATTTTTCATTGACCTCATTATAGCATAGGTTAGACAGAAAAAGGAGGAAATATGGCAACAGCACCAAAAAATATTTTAAACAGAAAACCATCTACAGAGTCGGTCAATCAGAGCATGATGACGCTGATTCGAAAAGTTCATGGTATGATTGACCATCCGGACATTGAAAAGCATCGCCATTCTCAGGACCAGGTAGGCGCTCTTCTGGGAAATTCCAGAGATATTCTTCTGCGTGAGGTAAAGATTCAGGATATGAACGGGGAATGGGTTTGTGTGAACAGAGCTCATATGAAAAAATACGTGATTTTATATTGTCATGGCGGAGGATATTCTACCGGAAGTCATATTTATGCCAGGACCCTTACCACCAAGCTTGCGACCAGCACTTCCATGGATGTGCTTTCCTTTGATTACCGGCTTGCGCCGGAGCATCCTTTTCCCGCAGCAACAGAAGACGCAATGAAAGCCTGGGATTATCTGATGCTGTTGGGATACGGTGCAAGAGATGTGATCATAGCAGGAGATTCAGCCGGCGGAAATCTGGCATTATCCCTTGTTCTAAAACTGAAGGAGCAGGAGAGGCTTTTGCCGAGAGGACTGGTGTTGATGTCGCCCTGGACGGATCTGACTTCATCAGGGAAGACTCATGAGACCAGAGCGGAGGTGGATCCGGTTCTGGATGCGGAATATCTGAAACGGATGATTACCAACTATGCGGATGGATGTGAGCTGTCGGATCCTTATATTTCCCCGTTATTCGGGGATTTCAGTGGATTTCCGCCGGTTTATATACAGGCAGGCGACAATGAGATTCTTTTGTCTGATTCTGAAATGCTTCACAAAAAGCTGATCCAGGCAAATGTTTCCGTAAAACTTGATGTTTTTAAAGGAATGTGGCATGTGTTTCAGATGTCGCCCCTTAAAACATCACATGACGCTATGGAAAAAAATGCTGAATTTATTTTTGATATTTGCAGATAATGAAAAGGATTTTGGAATTTTGCGCCGAATAATGATAGTAGGAAGTTTTAGAAAACGGGAGCAATAGATGAACATACGAGAAAATCTGGAAAATCTGGAAATGGAATATTTGAGCCCCTATGCCGCCCACAGCGCCAGTTCTAAGGGAAGAGAGCGGGAGGAAGAGCAGTGTGATATCCGGCCAGTATATCAAAGAGACAGGGATCGGATTCTTCATTCTAAATCTTTTCGGAGACTAAAAGATAAGACACAGGTTTTTCTTACTCCGGAGGGAGATCATTATCGAACCAGACTTACCCATACGCTGGAGGTTTCTCAGAATGCCAGAACCATAGCCAAGGCACTTCGGATGAATGAAGATCTGGTGGAGGCGATTGCCTTAGGACATGATTTAGGACACACGCCTTTTGGGCATGCGGGAGAACGTGCGCTTAATGCAGTCAGCCCTTACGGATTTTGTCACAGCGAGCAGAGTGTGCGGACCGTGGATATTTTGGAAAAAAGCGGTCAGGGGTTGAATCTGACCATAGAAGTAAAAGACGGGATTCGTAATCATCAGACCAAGGGGACTCCGGCGACACTGGAAGGAAAGATTGTCCGATTTTCCGATAAGATCGCTTATATCCATCATGATATGGATGATGCTATCCGGGGAGGCATTTTAAAGGAGAGCGATGTGCCGGCGGAAATTGCGGAGGTGATCGGATATACTACCGGAGAGCGGCTGGACCACTTTATACATGATATTGTGTCTACCAGCTATGGGAAAGACGATATTATGATGTCTCAGCCAGTTGCAGATGCCATGAAGAAATTACGCCAGTTTATGTTTGAACATGTTTATCAGAATAAAACTGCCAAGAGTGAGGAAGGAAAAGCGGAAATGCTGATCCAGACTTTATACAGTTATTATCGCCATCACCTGGAGCTTTTGCCCCGTGATTATGTAGAACTGGTACAAAGAGGAGAACCGGAAGAGCAGGTTGTCTGTGATTACATAGGAGCTATGACGGATCGGTTTGCCATTGCCAAATATGAAGAGATCTACATTCCAAAATCATGGCATGGATAATGGAAGAATTTGTGTATGACAAATGGCGGATGGTATGAACAAGAAAGAATGGAGATAGAATGTATTATCCGGATGAACTAATTGAAGAAGTAAGAGCCGGAAATGACATTGTGGATGTGGTTTCCGGTTATGTGCGGATTCAAAAAAAGGGGAGCAGCTATTTCGGATTGTGTCCCTTTCATAATGAAAAATCACCATCCTTTTCCGTATCGCGAAGTAAGCAGATGTTTTATTGTTTCGGATGCGGCGCGGGAGGGAATGTTTTTACTTTTGTAATGCAATATGAAAATTATTCCTTTCAGGAGGCAGTAAAGCTTTTGGCTGATCGAGCAGGAGTGAATCTGCCGGAGATTGAATATGGAGAAGAGGTAAAAAAGCGGGAGTCCAAAAAGGCAAGACTTCTCGAAGTAAATAAAGAGGCAGCAAAGTATTTTTATTATCAGCTGCGGGCTAAGAATGGACAGGCTGGATATCAATACCTGAAAAAGCGTCAGCTATCCGATGAAACGATCAAGAAATTCGGATTAGGGTATGCCAACGTAACCAGTGATGATCTGATTCGATATCTTAAGAGCAAAGGCTATGAGGATCAATTGATCACGGAGGCGGGACTTGGAAGCTTCGACGAAAAATACGGAATGCATGATAAGTTTTGGAATCGTGTCATGTTTCCGATTCAGGATAGCAATCACCGTGTGATTGGTTTTGGCGGCAGAGTCATGGGAGACGCAAAGCCTAAATACTTAAATTCGCCGGAGACAATGATCTTTGACAAAAGCCGTAATCTGTACGGATTAAATTTTGCCCGTACGGCCCGGGCGGGAAATATGATCCTATGCGAAGGATATATGGATGTGATCGCTATGCATCAGGCGGGATTTTCTCAAGCGGTTGCATCGCTTGGCACCTCTTTTACGGCAGGACAGGCAAATCTTCTGCGCAGATATGTGGGAGAGGTTATCCTTGCCTATGACAGTGACGGAGCGGGGGTCAGCGCAGCACTGAGGGCTATCGGCATATTGAAGGAGGCAGGACTTACCGGAAAAGTGCTGAATTTAGAGCCTTACAAGGATCCGGATGAATTTATGAAGAATCTTGGAAAAGAAGCTTTTGAAGAGAGAATCCGGACAGCAGAGAACAGCTTTTTCTTTGAACTCCGAATGCTTCAAAGGGAGTATGATCTGAATGATCCGGAGTCAAAGACGGCGTTTCACAGGGAAATTGCCAAGAAACTTTGCGGATTTTCAGAGGAAGTGGAGAGAGAAAATTATATTGAAGCGGTAGCCGGAAAATATCATATCGGATTTGATAATCTGCGGAAATTGGTACTTACCTATGCGACCCAGACCGGATTTGCAATGCCGGCCGCAAGGCCCAAATCAGGCATTCAAAAGAAAAGCGATCCGAAGGAAAATCAAAAAAAGCCACAAAAGCTTTTACTTACATGGTTAGTGGACGAGCCGGCGCTCTGGCCGAAGGTCAAAAAATATATTTCGCCTAATGACTTTACCGAGGAGATGTACCGGATTATAGCCGAGAAATTGTTTGCGGATTTAGACGCCGGTACACTGAATCCAGCGGCGATTATCAGCCTGTTTACGGATGAAGAGCAGCAAAGAGAGGCAGCAGGTGTATTTAACACAAAACTGATGGAATTGGACACAAAATCGGAGAGGGAAAAGGCGTTTCATGACATTTTGCTTTCCGTGAAGCGTAATAGTCTGGATTATTTTTCCAGTCAGCTTGGCGCAGATGTTTCGGCTATTTCCAAAGTAATAGAAGGCAAAAAAGAATTGGAAGAACTTAGCAAAACGCATATTTCCCTGGATTAAGGCTAATAATGGTAATGCATACTATATATAATAGGAAGGATGGAAATCTGGAATGGATGAAAACACACAGGCAAAATTTGATGAGAAGCTGTCACAGCTCTTAGCAATTGCCAAAAAGAAAAAGAATGTCCTGGAATACCAGGAGATTACAGATCATTTTGCCGATATGGCACTGGGAGAGGAACAATTCGATAAGATCATTGAAACTCTGGAGCAGAGCAGCGTGGATATTCTGCGCATTACGGAGGAAGATGATGTTGATGAGGAAGAAATCATTCTGACGGAAGAGGACGAGGTGGATGTGGAAAATATCGACCTGTCGGTTCCAGACGGAATCAGTATTGAAGATCCGGTCAGAATGTATCTGAAAGAAATTGGTAAGGTGCCGCTGCTCACAGCGGAGGAAGAAATTGAACTTGCACAAAAAATGGAAATTGGCGATCAGGAGGCTAAAAAACGCCTTGCAGAAGCAAATCTTCGTCTGGTGGTCAGTATTGCAAAGAGATATGTAGGCCGCGGAATGCTGTTCCTAGATCTGATTCAGGAGGGTAATCTGGGTCTTATTAAGGCTGTAGAAAAGTTTGATTACAGAAAAGGTTATAAATTTTCCACATATGCTACATGGTGGATTCGCCAGGCAATCACAAGGGCAATTGCGGATCAGGCGAGAACTATCCGGATTCCGGTTCATATGGTGGAGACTATCAACAAGCTGATTCGTGTCAGCAGACAGCTCCTTCAGGAACTGGGGCGTGAACCTACTCCGGAGGAGATTGCGGAAGAGATGAATCTTCCGGTGGAGCGTGTGCGTGAAATCTTAAAGATTTCCCAGGAACCGGTATCTTTGGAGACCCCTATCGGCGAGGAGGAGGACTCTCATCTTGGAGATTTTATACAGGATGATAATGTGCCTGTTCCGGCGGATGCGGCTGCTTTCACGCTTTTGAAGGAGCAGCTCGTTGAAGTGCTGGGTACGCTTACCGAGAGAGAACAGAAGGTATTGCGTCTGCGTTTTGGTCTGGATGATGGACGAGCCAGGACACTGGAAGAAGTGGGAAAAGAGTTTAACGTTACCAGAGAGCGTATCCGGCAGATTGAAGCAAAGGCGCTGAGAAAGCTTCGCCATCCCAGCAGAAGTAGAAAACTGAAGGACTATCTGGATTAATGAGCGGAAAAGTAGTTTTATCCCGCAGAATGCAGGCAGTAGCGGATATGGTTACGCTGGGAAGCCGAGTGGTGGATGTAGGCTGTGATCATGGCTATGTATCTATTTATCTGATTCAGTGCCAAAAGGCGGAACATGTGCTGGCGATGGATATTAACGAAGGACCGCTTCTTAGAGCTGCGCAGCATGTGGAGGATGCGAAGCTCCGGTCATACATAACCCTGCGTCTTTCAGATGGACTTTGCGAATTTGCCAAAGGGGAAGCAGATACGCTGATATGTGCGGGAATGGGCGGAAGACTGATGCAGAGAATTCTGGAAAGAGAGCAGGACAAAACGGAGTCCATAAAGGAACTGGTTCTACAGCCACAGTCAGAAATACCGCTATTTCGTCGGTTCCTTGCGAATAAAGGGTATTCTATTGCTGCGGAAGATATGGTTTTGGAAGAGGGAAAATTTTATCCGGTAATGAAGGCAGTCAAAGCAGGAGAGAGCAGACTTCTCTCGGAGTTGGAACAGCGGTTTGGACCGGTTCTTTTAATGCAGAAGCATCCCGTTTTAAAGCAGTATCTGATATTTGAATGGAAAAAAGGGATGAGGCTTGAGAAGGAGCTTATGTCCCTTAAGGCAAGCGGCCGCATTTCAGAAAGGCTTACAGATGTTCGGCGGGAAATGTCTTTTGTAAAACAGGCAGCAGAAATAACGGGAGTGGAACTGTCCGGCGAGTTAGCTGGTTGACATAATGTGGAATTACGGATAAATAGTATACCAAAAAACACAGAGGTTAACATAACAAAAAGGTAGACATAACATTATGAAAGGGACAGGGGAATATATGGTTACAATTACAATCAACGGGGAAAAGAAGCAATATCCCAAAGGAACTCTATACGAAGAAATTGCAAAAGAATACCAGCCAGCCTATAAGGACATGATTGCGTTGGTGATTGAAAACGGGAAGATCAGGGAGCTGATCAAGCCGGCAGTGAAAGACTGTGAATTGTCTTTTCTGACAATTCGTGACAATATCGGACATAAGGCATATGTGCGGACAGCTACCATGATGCTTGTGAAAGCGGTATATGATGTATTAGGAAGAGATATGGTCAAAAAGGTCAAGGTAGAATTTGCTATCGGACAGGGTTATTACTGCCGTTTGAAAATGGATGAAAAGCTCACCGATCAGCATGTAAGGCTGGTTGGCGATCGGATGAGAGAATTGGCAGAACAAAATATTCCGATTACCAAGAAGTCTTTTTCCATTGATGAGGCGATGGAAATTTTCAGAAAGAATCGTATGGAAGACAAAGAGAAGCTTTTTAGGTATCGAAGAAGTTCTTTTGTCAATATTTACTGTCTGGATGGGTTTTACGACTATTATTACGGATATATGCTCCCAAGCACGGGATATTTGAAATATTTTGATGTCATGTTGTATGAAAATGGAATCCTGCTTTTACTTCCAAGCATGGAAGCCCCCGATAAGATCGAATATTTTGAGCCTAAGGAGAAATTTTTCCATACGCTTATGACCTCTGCAAATTGGGGAGAGATGATGGGAATCGATTCGGTGGGAGATTTAAATGATACCATCTGTGATGGACAGATTCATGATATGATTTTGGTTCAGGAAGCATTGCAGGAGAGAAGGATTGGTGAGATTGCAAAAGAAATTGTAGATAGGGGAAATGTAAAGTTTGTACTGATTGCAGGTCCATCATCCTCGGGGAAAACGACCTTTTCCCACCGGCTTTCCATACAGCTTAGAACTTATGGAATGATACCGCATCCGATTGCGTTGGATGATTATTTTGTCAATAGAGAAGACACACCCAGAGATGCAAACGGAGACTACAATTTTGAATGTCTGGAAGCCATTGATATCAAGAAATTCAATGAGGATATGAACCGGCTTTTAAGCGGAGAAACCGTTGAACTGCCTCAGTTTAATTTTAAACTGGGAAAGAGAGAGTACCACGGTAATTTTAAGAAGCTGGGACCGGAGGATATTCTTGTAATAGAAGGAATTCACGGCTTGAATCCAGCAACCACGCTATCCCTACCAAATGAAAGTAAATTTAAGATTTATATCAGCGCATTGACCAGTATCAATGTGGATGAGCATAATCGAATTCCGACAACGGACGGAAGATTACTGCGGCGTATGGTAAGAGATGCCAGGACCAGAGGAACTTGCGCAAAAAGAACCATAGAAATGTGGCCGTCTGTGAGACGAGGTGAGGAACAGTACATATTCCCTTTCCAGGAAAGTGCAGATGAAATGTTTAATTCCGTTCTGATCTATGAACTGGCTGTATTAAAGCAGTACGCAGAACCGCTTCTTTTTGGAATCAAAAAGGGAGAGCCGGAGTACTATGAGGCAAAACGTCTCTTAAAGTTTTTGGAATACTTCCAGGGAATCGACAGCAAAAATGTGCCCTCCAATTCCATCTGCAGGGAGTTTATCGGAGGGAGCTATTTTAACGTGTAACACCAGTCAGCCATGCAGAGAGTATGCCCGAAGGATTGGGTGAGCTTGCTCACGGAGGGCATTCGGGCATACTCTCTATAGGGCGGACGCCCGACATGAAATAAGCCGGCAGTTGATGAGTTCCGTGAGAGAAAACAAAAATTCAGCCGGCTTATGAATGGCATGGCTGATTGATGGAATCATTCAGCCGGCTTATGAGTGGCATGGCTGATTGAAAAATATTATAACGCATAAAAGCAAGTAGAATAAATGATCGCGGCTGAGGGCATTACCCTCAGGTGAGGAAAGTCCGGGCTTCACAGGGCAGGATGCCGGATAACGTCCGGTGGAGGTGACTCCAAGGATAGTGCAACAGAAATATACCGCCTAACGGTCATCGTGCATAATGGTATGAAATGTCTTGTAAATTTGCGTAGCAAATTTTAGACATTCATGCTTTGCATGAATGTCCTGGTAAGGGTGGAAAGGCAGTGTAAGAGACTACCGCCTGCACGGTAACGGGCAGGGCACATGTAAACCCCATCCGAAGCAAGGCCAAACAGAAAGCGTTAAAGTCTGCCCGACGAGCTTTCAGGTGGGCCGCTTGAGGCTGTTGGTAACAGCAGTCCTAGACAGATGATCATTCACGACATAACCCGGCTTATCGTTCTGCTTGCTTTTAATATGTTTATTTTCATATTGACAAGGAAATTTGAAATGAAAATAGAACTAAGAAAAAGAATTATTCAGACGTTAATCCTGTCGATAGCTGCAGGTGTATTGTTTTTGGCATCCTTCCATTGGAGGATTAAAGAGCAGATCACCGATAAGATGGATAATGTGCAGGATGACGAGAAAATTCGGGAAGATGCTTTTCAGCTTTCAGAGGTGCTTGGAAGCTGTGTGCGGATTCAGGCAGAGGGACATCACGGAAGCGGAAGTATTTATCAGTTAATGGACGATGAGATCATAATCGTCACAAACTGGCATGTGCTTCAATATTGGAATAATGAGGACAGCTATGTAACTTTTTTTAATGGAGCGGTGGGAGGCGGCAAGGTAATAGCCGCGTCAGAACAGGATGATATAGGGGTACTCAGCATAAAGACAGCATTTTTTGCGACAGAGGAATTAGAGGGGTTACATGCTATAAGCGAATCTGACCGTATATTAACGCGAGGCGATGTATTATATATGGTGGACATTGCATCTGATGTATGGCAGCCGGAAGTTTATGAAGGCCAGGTTCTCGAGCCTCTTCAATATCTGGACGAATTTGGAATGGAAATGCTATATGGAGAGTCTTTGTTTAAGCCGGGTATGTCCGGGTGCGGCGTTTTTGACGGGGAAGGAAATTATGTTGGGATGCTCACAGCAGGAACGGATCAGAATGAAATAGCAGCAGTTCCCTTAGATATCATTAGATTATGTAAAACTTGGATTTAGATGGAATAGAAAACAAACACAGTCACGCTTCGCGAGCAAGCTTATTATAATTAAAACCAGTTCACATGACGGTATGAACTGGTTTCATTTCATTTATATTGCAAAAATTGAAATAAATTAAGCCATCTTATTTACAGCCTGTGCCAAACGGGATACTTTTCTGGAAGCAGTGTTCTTATGATAAACACCCTTGGTAGCTGCTTTGTCAATAGTAGCTGTAGCAGCAACTAAAGCTTCTGTAGCAGCAGCCTTATCGTTTGCGTTGATAGCAGCAGTTACCTTCTTAACGGCTGTCTTAACGCCAGACTTGATTGCTTTATTTCTTTCAGCTTTGGTTCTGTTAACTAAAATTCTCTTCTTAGCAGATTTAATATTAGCCACGATGTACACCTCCTGTTTCAAATCATCAGTTTTTTGAGATGTTTCATTAAAGCCGGAGACACGGACGTCTTAATGTAAACACACGCATACTATTGTAGCGGTAAAAACTATGTCTGTCAATACATAAATCAAGATTATTTGGAAAATACTGTACTCAAAAGGCAAAAATATAACGATTCAAAGCGAAATGGCGTGGAGGCGGGATGAGCAGTATTAAAATCAGAACGGACCTGGCACTGGAAGCAAGAGAAAACATGGAGGAAAACGCAGAAGAGTGCAGAGGCGTTTATGTGGAAGAAGAATATCATGAGGAAAGTGAAATTAAGGTCACCAGAGTTGTGATTGAGACCAAAAACGGTTCCCGAGCAATGGGGAAACCTGTTGGTGTTTATGTTACGCTGGAGGCGCCAGCTATGGCATTACCTGATGAGGACTATCACAAAGAAATTTCTGATGAACTGGCAAAGCAGCTTAAACAGATCATTCCGGGGATTGATGGAGAACTGTCAGTGATTGTGATTGGACTTGGAAACCGGGAGGTGACGGCGGATGCATTGGGGCCCAATGTTGTGGATAACCTTACCATCACCAGGCATATGGTGAGAGAGTATGGAAAAGTGGCATATAATCAAAAACGTGTCCATATGATCAGCGGACTTGTACCCGGTGTTATGGCTAAAACGGGAATGGAAACCCAGGAAATCATTAAAGGTGTGGTTGAGATGACAAGCCCCGATGTGGTGGTGGTAATCGATGCTCTGGCAGCTCGTTCCACCAAACGCCTAAACAGGACGATACAGATCAGTAATGCGGGTATTAACCCTGGTTCAGGGGTAGGAAATCATCGGAACGCCATCACGGAGGAAACCCTGGGAGTTCCGGTTATTGCAATTGGAGTTCCTACTGTAGTGGATGCAGCCACAATTGTAAGTGATGCTTTTGAAAAGATGATGCATTTGGCAGGGGAGGAACCTCTGGAAATTCAGGATGATTTGTTTACTGGGTTGGATGAATTATATAATATGTATGTAACAGGGAAGGATGTGGATTATGAGATTAAGCAGATCAGCCATATTATCTGTAATGCTTTGAATACCGCACTGGAAACATAGCGGCTTGAGAGTAGAAATTATTACAGGTCAATTAATTTAACGTTTAGCTGGTTTACTCATAGGACCTAAACGATCACTCAGATAAGAGAGAATTTCTTTTCATCTGAGCGGCCGTCTTGCATATGCATATCCAAGCAAAACGTTAATTTCCCAAAATCTTGCATCTACATTGCAAATGTATTATAATATATTTATAAGGAAAAATTCGGCTTGATGTGCAGATAGAAATTCTGTGCAGGAAAGGAGTACTCGTGAGAATATCAGGTGTGCAAAATGTGAATTTTTTATATGGGAAAATTGCCAGTGGCAGAAGAATTCAGTCAGCAGCCGATGATGCAGCGGGGCTTGCTATTGCAAATAAGCTAAAAAGAAACAGCAACGGACTAGATGTTGGAGCTTCCAATATTAAGGATGGAATTGGGGTAGCTAATATTCAGGAAGGAGCTCTGGGGACTATGCAGGAATCCTTGCAGCGGATTCGTGAACTCAGTCTTAAGGCTTCCAACGGATTATATGGTGATTCTGAAAAGAGGATGATTCAGGGTGAGGTTGATCAGCTTTTATCAGATATTCAGCATACAGCAGTAGGAACACAGTATAATGAAATGAAGCTGTTTGACGGCAGCATGGCAGATATGGACATAGCCACCAATGCGGATGGAACCGGCTTGAAAATTCAGATGGAAAATGTGACGCTGAAGTCTCTTGGGCTGGAAGGTTATAATGTTACCGGCAAATTTGATATTGGAGTTATTGACTCCGCCATGGAAAAAATCAGTATGTCAAGAAGTCGGTTGGGCGCAACTACCAATGCATTGGAACATACTTATAATTATAATACGGGAGCATCTCTTAATCTGACAGCTTCCAGAAGCCGCATTGAGGATTTGGATATGCCGATGGCAATTTCTGAGCAGAAGAAAAACAAATTGTTGGAAGATTACCGAATGGGCATGCTTCGCAAAAAGATGCAGGATGATTCCTTGGTTACAAGAATGTTTGGCATGTAATTTGATTAAATAGTATCGGCGTAGGAAAGTAAATTTCCTATGCCGTTTTTTTACAACGGACGCTCGCAAAGCGTGACGAGAATTGTTGCAATAAAGCCGGCTTACGAAACGTGGCAGCGTTTGCTTCTACAAACAGGTGACGAATGAATGTCCGCAAAAAAGCATATACTTTCGTAGTGGGGTGCATGCGGTGAGAAGTAAAGGCTTTAAACAAAAAGTGAGAAGATTGGGGGCCGGAGTGCTGTTTGTTGTGTGCATGGCAGGAAGCATTATGTTTTGTCAAAACAAAGTGTATGTAGCCGGACACCAGGAAAATTGTAACCTGATCAGTTTTTTTTTCAAAAAGCAAATGGAAAGGGCATATTTTCAGATACCGGCTTTTTTGGAAGATGAAAAGACAGAAGGGGAGAGCGTAGAAGGAGTATTGGCAGTCTGGTTGCTGAATCAATTACCACTGTTTCGTTATGTGCAGCAGGAGACAAGTGTACAGCTGGCGCCGGAAGATCCAATGATGGCGGAGCGGATTCTGCATAAGGAAGGCGTGGATGAGGATTACAAAAACATAGATGAGGAGAGTTTAGATTATGGAAAAGATGCTCTTCACATAGAAAGCAATGTGCTGGCGGAGATGGAACGGGAAAATAGTTTACATAACACAGACCTCGAACAGGCTTTGGGCGAAGAAAATCGTCAGGCACAGGAAAATGCAGATTCGGAAACGGCAAGCAACAGAGTTTTTCAAACTGCGGTCTATCCGGCATATACCTATGACTGGTCGGAAGAATGGAGTTATGAAAATTTGATCTCCAATTTTTATGCAGTGGACAGTTCTACCTTGTTGAAAGAAGAATATCTGGATCTGGATAAGCTTCTGCATCAGGATTTAACAGTAGACAAGGAAGTAGATGGACCTCAGATTCTGATCTATCATACCCATTCAAGGGAATCATTTGTGGATTCGGTAGAGGGGGATACATCTACCACGATTGTAGGGGCAGGGGATAAGCTGACTTCACTGCTTCAGGATAAGTACGGCTTTAAAGTTTTGCATCATACAGGAGAGTACGATGTGGTGAGAGAGGACGCATATGCTAATTCCTTGCCAGAAATTGAAAAGATCCTGGAGGAAAATCCTTCCATTGAGGTGGTGATCGATCTGCATAGGGATGCAGTTTCCGGGGACAGAAAGCTGGTTATGGACCTGCAGGGAAGACCAACTGCAAGGTTCATGTTTTTTAATGGGCTCAGTTATATCCGCAAAAGTGGAAGTATTGAATATCTGGAAAATCCATACATCCAGGATAATTTGGCTTTTTCCTTTCAAGCGCAGGTGGCAGCAAATGAGTACTATCCGGGAATTGCCAGAAAAGTGTATCTGAAAGCTTATCGCTATAATCTTCATTTAAAGCCAAAGAGCATGCTCATCGAGCTTGGGGCTCAGAATAACACTGTGGAAGAAATTATGAATGCCTGTGATCCATTGGCACACATTCTTGCCATTGTGCTGAATGGTATGGTATGATAGAAACGAAACCATGCTCTGTACGGGCATGGTATGACTAAAGGAGACAGGTATTATGGCACAGATTGACCAGAGTAAGATCAGAAATTTCTGTATAGTGGCCCATATTGATCATGGCAAGTCCACGTTAGCAGACCGAATCATAGAAAAAACAGGACTTTTGACCAGCAGAGAGATGCAGGCACAGGTTCTTGACAATATGGATCTGGAAAGAGAGCGGGGAATTACGATTAAGGCTCAGACCGTCCGGACGATCTACAAAGCGCAAAATGGGGAAGAATATATCTTCAATTTGATTGATACACCGGGACATGTGGATTTTAATTATGAGGTAAGCAGAAGTCTTGCAGCCTGTGATGGCGCTATTTTGGTGGTAGATGCCGCTCAGGGAATTGAGGCACAGACGCTTGCCAATGTTTATCTGGCATTGGATCATGATCTGGAAGTTTTTCCGGTGATCAATAAGATCGATCTCCCAAGTGCAGAACCGGAACGTGTTAAGAATGAGATTGAAGATGTGATCGGCATCGAAGCACAGGATGCTCCTTTGATATCTGCCAAAAACGGTATCGGGATTGAGCAGGTACTTGAAGCAATTATAGAAAAGATTCCGGCGCCCGGAGGGAGTGCAGACAATCCGCTGCAGGCTCTTATCTTTGATTCTATTTATGACTCTTATAAAGGAGTTATTGTATTTTGCCGCATTATGGAAGGAAGAGTGAGCAAAGGGACAAGCATTCGCATGATGGCTACCGGTGCCCAGGCGGATGTGGTGGAAGTGGGATATTTCGGAGCTGGGCAGTTTATTCCCTGCGAAGAATTAAGTGCTGGGATGGTTGGGTATATTACCGCTTCTATTAAGAATGTAAAGGACACTTCGGTAGGCGACACCATTACGAATGCGGACAAACCATGCAGTCAGCCGTTGCCTGGTTACAAAAAGGTTAATTCCATGGTTTATTGTGGGGTGTATCCAGCGGACGGTGCAAAATACCCAGATCTTCGGGATGCGTTGGAGAAGCTGCAGTTAAACGACGCTTCCCTGCGTTATGAGCCGGAAACCTCTATTGCACTCGGATTTGGATTTCGATGTGGATTTTTAGGTCTTCTTCATCTGGAGATCATACAGGAGCGGTTGGAGAGAGAATATAATCTTGATTTAGTAACTACCGCACCAGGTGTTATTTATAGAGTTCACCGGACAGACGGCGAAGTAATTGAACTGACTAATCCTTCGAATTTGCCGGATCCGTCGGTGATTGAATATATGGAAGAGCCTGTGGTGTCAGCAGAAATCATGGTGACAACGGAATTTATCGGACCGATCATGGAACTCTGTCAGGAGCGGAGAGGCAGATACTTGGGGATGGAATATATTGAGGCTTCCCGTGCACTATTGAAATATGAGCTTCCCTTAAATGAAATCATATACGATTTCTTTGATGCCTTAAAGTCCAGATCAAGAGGGTATGCTTCTTTTGATTATGAGCTGAAAGGTTATGAGCAGTCTGAATTGGTGAAACTGGACATATTGATCAATAAAGAAGAAGTAGATGCATTGTCTTTTATTGTGCATAAAGACAGTGCTTATGAGCGTGGACGTAAAATGTGTGAAAAGCTGAAAGAAGAAATACCAAGACATTTGTTTGAAATTCCCATTCAGGCTGCGGTAGGCGGAAAAATTATAGCAAGGGAAACGGTTAAGGCAATGCGTAAAGACGTGCTTGCCAAGTGTTATGGCGGCGATATTACCCGAAAGAAAAAGCTTCTGGAAAAACAGAAGGAAGGAAAGAAACGCATGCGTCAGATAGGTAGTGTGGAAATTCCGCAAAAAGCCTTTATGAGCGTGCTTAAGCTGGATGATAAATAATGGGTCTTGCTGAAAAAGAATTGAGTATTTATGTTCATGTCCCTTTTTGTGTGCAGAAATGTCTATATTGCGATTTTTTGTCTGCACCGGCTTCTGACGAGGTCAGAGCGCGCTATGCTGATTGTTTGGTCAGGGAGATCAGGGAAGAGAGTACAAGTTATGTAAACTACAAAGTAAAAACAGTTTTTCTGGGCGGAGGAACCCCTTCTGTACTTGAACCGATACAGATAACAGGAATTATGAATTCCCTCCGTGAAAACTACTCATTGGAGAAAGACTGTGAAATTACAATAGAGGTTAATCCTGGAACCTGTTCGAAGGAGAAGGCGGATGCGTGGAGAAGTGCTGGGATAAACCGGGTCAGTATAGGACTTCAGTCTTTAGAGGATATAGAACTTAAAGCGTTGGGGAGAATACATAGTGCAGATGAATTCTATGAGACCTATGAAGAACTGGTTAAAACAGGATTTAACAACATAAATATTGACCTTATGACAGCGATTCCGGGGCAGACCATGGAGAGCTGCTGCAAAACCCTACGGGCAGTGACAACTCTTAACCCTGCACCTGTTCACATCTCGGCATATAGCCTGATTATAGAGGAAGGAACGCCTTTTTTTGAGAATACGCCAGTATTGCCGGACGAGGATACTGAGAGAGAAATGTATAAAATAACAAATGATATATTATTTAAAGCGGGATATCACCGTTATGAAATCTCCAATTTTGCCAGATCGGGATTTGAATGCAGACATAATAAAGTATACTGGCAAAGGGGAAATTATGTGGGCTTTGGTATTGGCGCTGCTTCTCTCGTAGAAAATGTCCGGTTTACAAATGGAAAGGATCTGAAAAGGTATTTGGAAAACGGCCCGGTGAAAGAAAACAGGCAGGAGTTGTCCTGGCAGGAACAAATGGAGGAATTTATGTTTCTTGGTCTCCGTATGACTCAGGGGGTAAGCGAGAAGGAGTTTCAAAAGCTTTTTGGCAAAACGGTAGATCAGGTTTATCCGGGAATTGTGGATAAACATATAAAAAATGGGCTCCTTCGGCGGGTTTTTGACATGATAGAAGGAGAAGAGAGGATTATGCTTACCGACTATGGAATTGACGTAAGTTATGTTGTTATGGCGGATTTTTTACTGACATAATAAATAACATTTGATT
>CAMWJC010000017.1 GCA_947174495.1 uncultured Lachnospiraceae bacterium
AGGAATATTTTAGACGGAGGTATAGAACATGGGAATGACAATGACCCAGAAAATATTAGCTGCTCATGCCGGGCTTGATCGAGTAGAAGCAGGACAGCTTATTGAGGCGGATCTGGATTTGGTACTCGGCAATGATATTACCAGTCCGGTTGCTATTAAAGAAATGGAAAAGATGAAAACGGAAGGTGTATTTGATAAGGATAAGATTGCCCTGGTTCCTGATCATTTTGTTCCGAATAAGGATATCAAGTCTGCAGAACACTGTAAATGTGTGAGAGAATTTGCATACCGGAATCAGATTACCAATTATTTTGAAGTGGGTGAGATGGGAATTGAGCATGCGCTTCTGCCGGAAAAGGGGCTTACGGTGGCAGGGGATGTGATCATTGGTGCGGATTCACATACCTGTACTTATGGCGCTCTAGGGGCATTTTCAACAGGTGTTGGAAGTACGGATATGGCTGCAGGGATGGCCACCGGAAAGGCATGGTTTAAGGTCCCGGGAGCTATTAAATTTAATCTGGTCGGGAAACCGTCTGAATGGGTAAGCGGTAAGGACGTGATCTTACATATTATCGGTATGATTGGTGTGGATGGAGCATTATATAAGTCCATGGAATTTGCAGGAGAGGGTATTAAGAACCTTACGATGGATGACAGGTTTACCATTGCAAATATGGCAATTGAGGCCGGAGGAAAGAACGGAATCTTCCCGGTGGATGATCTTGCCATCGCCTATATGAAAGAGCATTCAAATAAGCCTTATACTGTTTATGAAGCAGATGAGGATGCAGTTTATGACGAGGAATATACCATCAACTTAAGCGAACTTCGTCCTACGATTGCATTTCCGCACCTTCCTGAAAATACCAAAACCATTGATGAGATAACTGAGGATATTAAAATTGATCAGGTGGTTATTGGTTCCTGCACCAACGGAAGGATTGATGATATGAGAATTGCCGCAAAGGTGCTTAAAGGAAAGCATGTGGCAAAGGGGATGCGTTGTATTGTGATCCCGGCTACTCAGGCTATTTACATGCAGGCAATGGAAGAAGGGCTTCTTAAGATCTTTATTGAAGCCGGAGCTGTGGTAAGTACCCCCACCTGTGGTCCCTGTCTTGGCGGATATATGGGAATTCTGGCAGAAGGAGAACGCTGCGTATCTACCACGAACCGTAATTTTGTAGGCCGTATGGGACATGTGAATTCTGAAATTTATCTGGCGAGTCCGGCGGTGGCGGCGGCCAGCGCTATAGCAGGGGAAATTTCCTGTCCCTGCCGGTTATAAAGAGTATAAGACTTCTTGGAAATGCGCACACAATGTGCTTAAAGTGTAATGAAGAAAGCTAAATTTCAGAATAGAAAGGAAAATAAACATGAAAGCAGCAAAAGGAATTGTTTTTAAATATGGTGATAATGTGGATACGGATGTGATCATCCCTGCAAGGTATTTGAACTCCTCCGACCCGGCAGAACTTGCAACACATTGCATGGAAGATATTGACAAGGACTTCATTAAGAAAGTAAATAAGGGTGATATCATTGTGGCAGACAAAAATTTCGGCTGTGGGTCATCTAGGGAGCACGCACCCATTGCGATCAAAGCGGCGGGAGTAAGCTGTGTGATCGCAGAGACATTTGCTAGGATCTTTTACCGGAATGCAATCAATATCGGACTTCCGATTATTGAATGTCCGGAGGCTTCAAAGGGGATTGAGGCAGGAGATGAGGTAGAAGTTGATTTTGATTCTGGTATCATTAAGAATCTGACAAAAGGCACCCAGTTTAAAGGGCAGGCTTTCCCTGAGTTTATGCAGAAAATCATAGCTGCTGAGGGGCTGGTAAACTACATTAATCAGAAATAATACGCAGACAAAAACAACTTCGTGAAGTTTATTCATGAAGTTGTTTCTTTTATATAGAAAATGTGATAAAATAGGGAACGTAAGTCACAAAAAAGACACAAATGCATAGTAAACTTGCATAGTGATATCAGAAATGAGGAGGAAGTTTTAAAATGGCTAATAAAACTGCACCGGAAGCAGGTAACGAGCAGAAGGTTATGACCAAATATGATCGCAAGATGGAAGAACGTCGTATACAGAAGGAGAAGGATAAGAAAGAGGAAAAACGGATAAAAATCATAGCATCTGTTGTTGGCATTGTGCTGATAGCGGCAATTGTAATTTCCGTGGTTCGCCCGATTATTGCAAGGCAGACGGCGCTTCATGGAACTTACATTCAGATTGGCAGTCATAACATCAGTAAACTGGAATATGATTACTATTACTATACGGTATTGAATAGTAACGCAGACATGCTTTCTTATTACGGACTGGATACCAGTGCAGATCTATCCACTTATATGATTTCGGAGAATATGAGTTTTAAAGATATGTATGACAATATGACTGTGGAACAAATTCAGCAGGTGAAAGTGGTAGCAGATGAGGCACGGAAGAATGGTTTTGTTTATGACACTGACACGGAATATGAAAGCTATATGGATAGTATGAATTCTTTTGTTGAAGCACAGGGATTTGACTTAAAGGAGTATTATAAGGAAACTTACGGCCCTTATGCAACTGTTTCCAATATTGTACCTTTTGAAAAAGAAAGAATGCTTGTAAATGCATATTCTCAGGAACTGCTTGAGCAGAATAAGCCGTCCGACGAGGAAGTGAAAGCATATTACGAAGAGCATAAGACAGATTATGATAAGGTAGATTATAGAAGCTACATTTTTACAGCTGATCTGGAAACAGATGCCTCTGAGGAGGCGATTGCCGAGGCAATGGAAAAGATCAAGGCTGATGCTGAGGAAATGGCAAAGAGCCGTAAAGAAGGAACTGATTTCAACGAGCTGTGTCTTTCTTATGCATCGGAAGAATCTAAGGAAAATTATGAAGATCCTGAGAATGATTACAGCCTTGCAGAAGGAAGATATCGTTCTTCGATCACAACCGTTATGGCAGAGTGGCTTTATGATGATGCGAGAGCTGAAGGGGATATTGAGGTTCTGGAAGATACAAACAGCAATCGGTATTATGTGGTTGAGTTTATAAAGAGATATTATGACGAAACGGACGACGAACGGATTTCAAATACGATTTCAAATGATGCAGTGATCGACTATCTCAATAGTCTGGAAGAAGAGGGCTATCAGGTGTCTGATCCTAAGGGGAATCTAAAATACCTGACGCTTGCATCAAGTGAGGATACGGACGAAGGGACAACTGATGAGTCGCAGACAGAAGAATAAATTGTTGTTTTAACAAATAAGTAACGGACGCCCCGCTTTGCGGGGTGTTCTTATATTGATAAGAGAAACGGCGGTTCCTTAAAAGAATCGCCGTTTGGTATGCTGGCAAAATAGCAGGATATTGTCAGCCCTGAAAGGCTTTTGCAAAGGAACCAGCCGAGGAGACCGGTTCGCCGCCGGATAAAAGATGCTGGACATCGCCTATGGTCTGTACCCGGAAATAAGCTTCATTTCCCCATCGTTCCTCGCTAGTCAATACGGTCAGAGACGTAGTAGGGAGAAAGAAACCGTGCACTAACACCGGAAAGGGAATGCACAGAAGGTGGGAAAGCACAAGGCAGGTAACACCCAAATGACAGAAGATCACGATAAGAGGTTCTGTACGTGTATCACTTTCGGCATCTGCAACAGCTGAGCCGTTTGCAGATACAGTGCCGGTCAGAAAACGTTCTTCTTTGCCGGAAATACGATAAAAGTTTCCTTCCCGGATATAACCATAAGATGACAGCAGGTTATCAAAATTGCTGCACACATCTTTATAAGAAGAAGCAATGACTGAATTTTGATTCATTACATCTGTTTCTACCCATCGATCCATATCGTACATAAGAGGCTGGGTAGTCCAAAAGGAAGGAACAAAATCCCAGGGTACACCATGCCTGTTGGTTACAGGGTCATCGATAGGATAAGAAAATTCCCGCATCCAGGGAAGAATAATGGCTTCCCTGTTCATTTTGTTCAAGGTACAGGAGGCTGTGTCTCTTGCCCTTCCTAAGGGAGAACAATAAAACTGATCTACCTTCCAATTCTTGATTCGTTCAGAGAGAAGCCTGGCTTCCCGCCAGCCTTTTTCGGTGAGAGTGTCATTTTGATAGTTTGGTTCGCCGTGGCGGACAAATACAATTCTCATTAATGCCATTTCCTTTCTTTCGTCTGTGTGAAGCGAATCAGCTGCTTTATTAACAGCTGCTAACGGAGATGCTCTCCGGGATTTGGATCTTCAAATTCGAATACACATCTTTCGTAGGTGTTGATCACATGTGTATCCATATATTTATCATAACGTTTGTGCTTTCTTCCGTAGGACATGTGGACATGACCATGGAGAAAAAAAGTGGGTTTATATTTTTCGATTAAAGTTCGGAATACCTGAAAACCTTGATGAGGAAGATCTCGTCCATCATTCAACTGATAAGCAGGCGAATGGGTTACCAAGATATCAAAACCGCGATGGCGCAGCAATTGAAACCATAGCCTGGCAACCCGTCTTTTCATTTGCTGTTCCGTATACTGGTGTGGACCGGGGCGATAGCGCATGGAACCGCCGAGCCCTAGAATACGAATACCTTCATGCACATAAATCTGATCCTCAATACAAACACAGCCCTCCGGAGGAATTGTTTCATATTTTCCATCATGATTGCCGTGTACATACAGAACCGGTACATTAGTCAGGGTGACAAGAAAAGAAAGATAGCGGGGATCCAGATCGCCGCAGGAAATGATAAGATCAATTCCTTCAACCTTGCTCTTTTCAAAAAAGTCCCAAAGGTATTTCGATTCTTCATCGGAAATCGCCAGTATCTTCATATGTAAGTTAACCTTCCTTTTTCAGTACGCCCTGCTGATCAATAACAGGCGCAGCATGCTCCTTCATCTCTTCCTTTTTGGGAATAGAGCCGATCACGTTTTCAGCAAGCCAATCCATGGACATGATTTCTTCCGGAGACAGGCTTCTTTCTGGGTCATCTACAACGATGCCCGTCTGGGAATATAAGATACCCGAAAACGGATTAAAAGATTCGGAACAGATGGCTGTTTTCAGTAATTCCACCAGACGTTTGGTTCCTATCGGAAGGTGCTGGGAACAGATAACGTCAATGACGCCGGCTGACATTCCCCACCAATAGTTGATTGCTTTAGTGGATGTGTGAGCATCATCGTATTTCCAGGTTCCATCCATTATTGTCCGGATCAATTGCGCATAAAACTTGCCCCAGTGATACAATGGCATGGCAAGACTTCTGGGACTGTCGCCATCCAAATGATAAATACCAAAAAAGCGTGAGGCCTCCTCAGGAATTACCATATCGCGTCCTGAAATACAGGAGGATTTATTTTCTTTAATTTTTTCGTAAACATCAATGTCTTTCAGAGATGACCATTCCAGATAAACCTTTACTCTGGGATTGATCATTTTTGCGCCAAGGGCAAATGCATTGATATTAGCGATTGAACCGTAAATCGGATAGTCTGCAATATAGGTGAGACAGTCATTGGTCGCCATAGCTCCGGCAATCGCACCCATCAGAAACTTTGCTTCATGCATTCTGGAATAATAGGTACGGATATATCTGTGAGCTGTATTTAGAGAACAGCTTAAAATACGAATTTCAGGGTTTGCAATGGCAGCTTTTACACTGGCCTGTACGAAAGCCGGGGTTGTGGTAAATATTAAATTACAACCGTCAGCTATGGCTGCTTCAATCAGAGAATCCGCATTTTCACGTGTCCCGTTTTCATAGGCAACCGTAGTTAACTCATCCGGAAAAGTCTGTTCCAGATAAAGCCGTCCCAATTCGTGTGCATAAGTCCATGCTGAGGTGCCGGGTGTCTTTTCATAGATAAATGCAGCTTTCAGCTTGGGAGCGCTCTTGGGAAGTAATTTGCTAAGCAAAGGTTTCTTTTCCAGAGTAGGGTTCATTTTTAATTCAATATCTTGATCCTCCTGAAGAAGAGCAAACTCCTCCCAGCTTTTGGCAATTAATTTATTCAAATCATTCGTTGTTTTGCTTTCTACGGTGTTGTAACCGTGCAGGGTAATGAAAGAGAGAAAAGCATCTCCTGGTGTGATTCGAAGCTTGTTTCCGCCTTTGCTTTTATATTCGGCCATAAAGCGGGCAAATAAGGAGCTGAAAGTCAATAGCTCTTCCTCGGACCACTTTTCGCCGGGCTCTTTTCCTACGGCTTTTTGAAGCTTAGCAAAATCTCCTTCATGTGAAAACCAAATGTAGTTAATGGGAGCAGCCTGATAAAAATCCATAAACTCATAGTAAATTTTGTTTTCTTTGTCATCCGTTCGTTTGGGAACAATGCGGATGACATCACCGGGGATGGAAACCGCATTGTGATATTTCATGACGCTGACCCGCTTATTTCCCTCCAGTACATAAAATTTATTCATGTACTCATACGCTTTGATCGGGTCACGGATGCCTTCCTCTACATGACTGGTGCTGAGAGTAGACCATTTTTGGGCAAACTCAGAGTTTTCCTGTAAGATTGGCATAAAATTCCCAGCAAAGGAATTGCTTCTTCCGATTGTTTTGGTTCCGACAATTTGCGCTGTGGGGATCTGTACTAGACCAAGCGGTGCTTCATAATAATTTCCCCGTTCAGGCAGAATGTCATCCAGAACCTGAAGGGTTGGCTTTTCGCCCCGCAGCATTCGTGTCTGATAATCTTTTTTACCTAATTTAAATGCTTTACTGTAATCTTCTTTACTCATAATTTTTCATAATTCCTCTTTTTCTTTATATTTATGCTTACAATTGGTTGCATAATCTTGAAAAGATAACAGATCTTTTCTCCACCATATTATAAGGAAGAACATTGGGAAATGCAAGAAAAAGAGATTTCAAATACTTGAAACATATGTTCGTATATGGTAAAATAACTGCATGGAAAAGCAGAAGATGAAATGGGATATTTACCTGTTGGCGGGAATGATTTTATTTGCCCTGCTGATAGGGGGAGGTTTTAATTTATTTAATAAGAAAGATGCGGATTTGGTACTTGTCCTTCAGGAGGGGGAAGTAGTTGCCCGGTATCCGCTTTCGGAGGATTGCGCGGTGACGATTTCTTCTGATGAGAGTGGATATAATCTTTTAATGATAAGCAGTGGAACGGCATCTGTATCGGATGCGGATTGTCCGGACAGGCTCTGTGTCAGACAAAAAGCAATTTCACGAAAGGGCGAGAGTATTATATGCCTTCCGCATAAGCTTGTGATATTGATTGAATCCATGGAAGAAGGTGACGTGGATGCCATTGTTAACTAAAGAATTAAATAAGACTGCCTATATGGGGCTTTTAACGGCATTGGCATTGATCTTGTCCTATATAGAAAATTTAATTTCTTTCCAGCCTGGAATCCCCGGAATTAAAATCGGACTTGCTAATCTGGCAGTACTGATTTGTCTGTATCTTTTTGGTTGGAGAGAAGCTATGATTCTGACCGTCGTTAAGGCAGTTGTAAGCGGCCTTTTGTTTGGAAATCTGTTTATGATTGCTTATTCATTGGCAGGTGCGTTAGTCAGTGCCTTTACTATGATCTTTCTTAAGAAGAGCGGTTTGTTTCATGTGCCGGTAGTCAGTGCTGCCGGAGGTGTGATGCATAATATAGGACAACTCTTAGTCGCTTTGTTCGTGGTAGAGACTTATTCAGTTGTCTATTATATGCCGGTATTGATTCTTTCGGGACTTGCTGCCGGTATCGTGATTGGAATAGCGGCAGCGCTGGTTCTTCCTTATATTCAAAACATATTAAAGAAAGGAAATATATAATGTACGCATTTATAAAAGGCAGAATTGATTCCCTCACAGAAGAAAATGTGGTTCTTGATACAGGGGGGATCGGCTATAACATAAAGATATCTTCCGGTACATTTGCATCACTTCCGGGAATTGGTGAAGAGGTTAAGCTGTATACTTATACCAGCGTTCGGGAGGATGCGATTTGTTTATTTGGCTTTCTCTCAAGAGATGAGCTGGAAGTGTTCAAAAAGCTTATTACCGTTAACGGTATCGGTCCCAAAGGCGGACTTGCTATTCTGTCGGTCATGAGTGCGGATAATCTTCGGTTTGCCATTCTTTCCGGAGATGCGGCAGCCATTGCAAAAGCCCCCGGAATTGGGAAGAAGACCGCTGAGAGGGTAATCCTTGATCTGAAGGATAAAATTTCTCTTGAAGATACCCTGATTCATAGAGAAATGCAGGTGGTTTCCAGCGCAGAAGGAGCGCCGGAACAGAAAGCAAGAAATGAAGCGGTAGAAGCGTTGGTTGCATTAGGGTATTCCGCATCCGATGCGCTTCATGCAGTAAAGAATGTTTCTATAGAAGAGGATATGGATGTGGAGACAATACTGAAGCTTGCTCTTAAGAACATGTTTTAGTTTTTAAAGATAATAGAATTTGTGTTTGCTTATATTGGGCAGACATGGAGGTTTATATGGCCAAAAGAATGATAGAGACAGAATTACAGGAAGAGGATATTCGGATTGAGGGTTCTCTAAGACCACAGAAATTGACCGACTATATCGGTCAATCCAAAATCAAGGATAGTTTGAAGATTTATATTGAAGCAGCCAAACAGAGAGAAGACGCATTGGATCATGTGTTGTTTTACGGACCGCCGGGACTTGGTAAAACTACGCTGGCAGGTATTATAGCCAATGAGATGGGAGTCAACATGAAGATCACCAGCGGACCAGCGATTGAAAAGCCTGGAGAAATGGCAGCAATTCTCAATAATCTTCAGGAAGGAGATCTTTTGTTTGTGGATGAGATCCATCGCCTGAATAGACAGGTGGAGGAGGTACTATATCCGGCTATGGAGGATTATGCCATTGATATTATGATCGGCAAGGGCCCTACGGCACGTTCTATCCGTCTGGATCTTCCGCATTTCACATTGGTGGGTGCAACAACCAGAGCAGGTTTATTGACAGCTCCATTAAGGGACCGATTTGGGATTATTCACAGACTTGAGTTTTACTCTGTGGAGGAGCTGCAGATGATCATTATGCACTCTGCACGGGTGTTAGATGCGCCTGTAGAACTGGCGGGAGCAATGGAAATGGCCAAGAGAAGTAGGGGAACCCCCCGGCTTGCCAATCGGATTTTAAAAAGAGTCAGGGATTATGCGCAGGTTAAGCATGATGGAGTCATCACAGAGGAGGTTGCAGTTACCGCACTGGATCTGATGGATGTGGACCGTATGGGACTGGATCATATTGATCGGAATATTCTGCTTACCATGATACAGAAATTTTCAGGAGGACCGGTAGGGCTTGATACTCTTGCGGCGGCAATCGGGGAAGATCCGGGAACCATTGAAGATGTTTATGAGCCATATCTGTTGAAAAATGGATTTATTAATCGAACGCCCAGAGGAAGAGTAGTAACCGATACGGCATATCATCATTTAGGGCTTGAAATTCCCCGATAATCTGCTTATAATAGATGTAGTATTATTTACATTGGATAAACTATATATTTTGTATGTAGAGAGGTGAGCCGGATGTCAGTTAAAACGGATACGGAAGTGATCATTGGCGGAAAAGTATTTACGCTCAGTGGATATGAAAGTGAAGAATATCTTCAAAAGGTAGCCTCATACATAAACAATAAAATGACAGAATATGGAAAGGTGGAATCTTTCAAACGTCAGCCATTGGATACCCAGAATGTGCTGCTTCAGCTCAATATTGCAGATGATTATTTTAAAGCTAAAAAGCAGATCACTATATTGGAGGAAGAGATTCAGACCAAGGAGAAGGAACTGTATAACTTGAAGCATGAGTTGATTGCGGCGCAGATCAAATTGGAAAACACTGAAAAGAGTGTTAAATCTCTCCAAAATGAGTTGAATGAAAGTTCCAAAAAGATTATCAGACTTGAAACCGAATTAAAAAGTTAACGAAAAGCTGTCTGTAAAAGATAGCTTTTTTTATCGGAGTGATTATGGAAAAAGTGGAGTTACTTGCTCCGGCAGGAAGCTTTCAGGCGTTGAAAGGAGCAATTCATGCAGGGGCAGATGCAATTTATCTCGGGGGACAGCAGTTTGGGGCCCGCGCCTATGCAGAGAACTTCTCGAAAGAGGAAATTTGTCAGGGAATACGTTTTGCACATGTATTCGGACGAAAAATATATCTTACGGTCAATACACTGGTCAAAGAAAAAGAATTGGACCTGATGTATGATTTTTTGTTGCCTTTTTATGAATGCGGCTTAGATGGAGTGATAGTTCAAGATTTGGGTGTGTTACGGCTGATCAGGGATAGTTTTCCGGACCTTTCGCTTCACGCAAGTACGCAGATGTCACTGACCGGATATCGGGGGGTGAGCCTGCTCCAAAAGGAAGGAGTATCCAGAATCGTGCCGGCCAGAGAGATTTCCCTGGAAGAAATAAAAAGGATTAAGGAATGTACAGGAATTGAAATTGAGTCATTTATTCATGGCGCTATGTGTTATTGCTATTCCGGACAATGTCTCTTCAGCAGTATTTTGGGTGGAAGAAGCGGAAACAGAGGCAGATGCGCACAACCCTGCCGTTTGCCCTATCGGATAGAAGGGGGAAAAGAATGCTATCCTCTAAGTATGAAGGATATGTGTACTCTGGAAATTCTGCCGGAGCTTATTGAGGCGGGAATTGACTCTTTTAAGATAGAGGGAAGAATGAAGCGGCCGGAATATGCTGCAGGTGTAACGGCTATTTATCGAAAATATATTGATTTGTACTATGAAAATCCTGAAGGCTATCTGATTGATCCCAAAGATAAGAAAATGCTCAGTTCGCTTTATATTAGGAGCAGTGTGGGCGATGGTTATTATCACAGGCGAAATGGCAAAGAAATGATTACCTTGGATTCCCCGGCCTACTCTGTGACAGATACAGGACTGCTCAAATCGATTGAAGATGAGTATTTGTCTGCCAAACTGACGATTCCGGTTCGGGCAGCTATTGCCTTAAAAGCAGGTTGTAATGCAAAGCTTTCACTGGAATGTGAACAGGCTTATGCAGAGGTTTCCGGTGAGATTGTGCAGGAGGCACTAAAACAACCCCTTCCAGAGGCAAAAATCATTAGTCAAATTAAAAAAAGCGGCAATTCGCCATTTGAAATTAGAGAAGTAAAAGTTGATTGTACCGGTGAAGTCTTTATGCCGGTCAGTGCGTTAAATGAATTAAGAAGACAAGCACTTGCTGCAATGGAATCAGAATTAATAAAAGCTAGAGGCCTTGCATATGAGAACAGACATGGGGTGATGCCTCAGAAGACGGATATTGTTGGAGAACCTCCAAAATCAAAATGGAAGCTTCACGCGACGGTTTTGACAAAACAGCAGCTTTTCGCGGCAATTCATATGCAAATCGAAAGAATCTATATAGATTATCGTTTATTAATAGAAGAAGGGCTTGCTGCCATAGCAGAGCTTATTCAAGCAGAACTTTTTCAAGCAGAGATTTTTCAAGCAAATAAAGCAGATAGGCAGGAATTTTTTATAGCAGCCCCCTATGTTTCAAGGGCGGAGACAGAAGAATATCTGGTTAAGATCAAACAAGCAGTGGAAAGCGGAATATTTCAAGGAGTGCTGATCCGGAATTTTGAGAGCTTAGGTTACTTTGAAGATTGTTTTCTGCCGGAGCAGCTTGTGCTGGATGCAGGAATTTATATATGGAATCGGGAAAGTATTCGTTTCTTTGAGGGAAGAGTATCAGGATATTGCCTTCCGGTAGAATGCAATGCGGGAGAATGGAAAGGGCTACTCTCAGCTTCAAATGGAGATTTAGAGCAATCAACGCTGGTATATGGAAGACTGCCCATGATGATTACGGCAGGATGCATCTCAAAGACAGAAGGAACATGCAGGAAAGCCTCCGGGATTATCATGATGAAAGACCGCTATGAAAAGTTTTTTCCTGTTTATCATGATTGTGTCAGCTGTTATAATGTAATTTATAATAGTGTTCCGTTATCCCTGCATCGAATGTTTCATGACGGTATGCGCCCCATGTGCTGTCGTATGGACTTTACAGTAGAAAACGGCGAAGAAACAGCGAAGATTATTGAATTTTTTAGGCGTCTTGTATCGGGAGAACGTTGTGAACCTGTATATAAGCAGTACACCACGGGACATTATAAACGAGGAGTCGATTAAAGAAGACAGGACTTTTGGAAAGACCGCTAAAGCGGCAGAATGAGAGGAAAAATGGAATTATATGTCAGCGAATTTTCCAAATATGTTATGGCGCTTTTAATGTTCCTGTATACCTATGAATGCTTTGCTGTTTTTCGGTATGAAGAGGAAGAACGGCGCAGAGGAATTTACACCAGACAAAAGCTTCTTATGTTTGTGTTTCATTTCAGCAGTTTTTTAGTGATTTGTTTTGAGACGGGAGATATTACCTATTTGTTTTTTTATGCGTTTCAGCAGATTGTTTTATATGCGGCGGCAGCACTTTTTGTTATGCTGTATCCCAGGATCAACCGGCTGCTTATCAACAATATGTGTATGCTGCTAAGCATCGGATTTGTGATTTTGACAAGGCTGGATCTGAACAAGGCGGTAAAGCAGTTTATCATAGCAACGGGATCTCTGGTTGTAGCGTTGATTATTCCGTTTTTTATGCATAAATTTTCTTTTCTTAAGAATTTAAAATGGGTATATGCACTGGCCGGGATTGCAGCTCTTTCCACCGTAATGATTCTGGGGCAGACTACTTATGGAAGTAAGCTGTCTTATTCTATCGCAGGAGTAACTTTTCAGCCCTCTGAATTTGTAAAAATTATGTTTGTATTTTTTATGGCAAGTGCGCTGTATCAGTCAGCCAGTTTCTTTGAGGTATTTACGACGGCGGTGATCGCGGCGGCACATGTGGCAGTGCAGGTACTGTCAAAAGATCTGGGGAGTGCGCTTATATTTTTTATTGTTTATGTGCTGATGGTCTTTGTGGCTTCCAGGAATTTCTTTTATCTTTTTGCCGGATTTGCCGGCGGGAGTTTAGCGGCATATATTGCATACAAGGTGTTTACTCATGTACAGATTCGTGTGCAGGCATGGCAGGATCCATGGAGTCTTATTGATTCCGCAGGTGGATATCAGATTACTCAGTCACTGTTTGCAATTTCCAGCGGAGGCTGGTTTGGTCTTGGGCTATATAAAGGAACACCGGAATCGATTCCGGTTGTGGAAACAGATTTTATTTTTTCAGCAATTGCGGAAGAGATGGGGATTCTCTTTGCGATAGGTGTGATACTAATCTGTGTAAGTAGTTTTATTATGTTTATGAAAATTGCTTCAGGGTTTAGTGATAAATTTTATCAGCTCATTGCTTTTGGGCTGGGAGTTACTTATATATTTCAGATATTTCTGACAATTGGAGGAGGAACAAAGTTTATTCCGCTTACGGGAGTTACACTGCCGCTGATTAGTTATGGAGGAAGCTCTGTTCTGACGACACTGGTTATGTTTTCGATTGCGGGCGGACTTCAGATCATTAAGCAGGATGAGGAAGAACGGGAAAAAGAAGAAAGAAAAAAGCGGATGAATGCAAAGAAAAAGCGGAAAAAGGCTGCAATCTCGAAAACTCAGCCTTTGATAGAATATGATGAGGAAAATATGTCTGAGTATCAGGCAGATAAGGATTTGTATGATGAGGAAGAAAGGTAGGACAGTCAAAAGAAAAAAGAAAAACAGGGAGATCATGTTAGTTACATGGGGATTTACTGTTTTATTTCTTGTGATGATGGGATATATTGCTCATTATTCCGTTACTCATCAGCAGGAACTGATCAATAACAGCTATAATGGGCGTCAGAAAATGCTTTTGGCACAAAATCGGAGAGGGAAGATTTTTTCTGCTGACGGAGAGGTGCTTGCTCAGACTGTAACAGATGAGGAAGGAAATGAAAAAAGGCAATACCCCTATAATAACCTTTTCTCACATGTGGTAGGATATGCAAGCAACGGCAGAATGGGTGTGGAGGCACAGGCAAATTATTATCTGATCAATTCCAATGCGCCGCTTTCAGAAAAGGCGTCTTTGGATATGCGAAATGAAAAATATCCCGGAGATGATGTCTATACGACCCTAAATGTTAAGCTGCAGCAGGTAGCATCTACAGCACTTGGAGTTTATGATGGTGCGATTATTGTGACTGATCCGAAAACAGGACAAATTTTAGCTATGGTGTCGAAACCGGATTTCGATCCGGAACAGATCGAGAGCATGTGGGATGACTTGATCGAGGATAATGAAAGCAGCGTACTTTTAAACAGGGTCACGCAAGGACTTTATCCACCCGGTTCTACGTTTAAGATCATAACTGCCCTGGAGTATATTCGGGAAAATCCGGATACTTATCAAAACTACCGCTATCAATGTGGCGGATCCATTACAAGGGGAGAAGATCGGATTCAATGTTATCATGGGTCCGTACATGGAAGTGTGGATTTTACAAAATCCTTTGCTAAGTCTTGTAATACATCCTTTGCCAATATAGGACTTTCGTTGGATCGTAATTCTTTTGAGGAAACATTGGCTTCCCTGTTGTTTGGTCAGAAACTTCCGGTTTCCTTTCCTTATGGAACCAGCAGGGTTGACGTATCAGAAAGTACATCGGAAGCGGATATGATGCAGGTGTCCATTGGTCAGGGAACGACTTCCATCACCCCACTGCAGCTCAACATGATCACCTGTGCCATTGCCAATGAGGGAACCTTAATGAAACCCTACTGTGTAGCTTACGTCCAAAACAGCGTGGGGAATAAAGTAAAGGAATTTTCTCCGTCTGCTTATGGAAGACTTATGAGTCAGGAGGAAGCTGAGAACTTAAAGGGGCTCATGGAGGATGTGGTACAAGAAGGTACAGCGACCAGATTAAAAGGTCTCTCTTATACAGCGGCAGGCAAAACGGGCTCTGCCGAGTTTGGAACGGTTAAAGGGGATTCGCATGCCTGGTTTACCGGTTTTGCACCGGTAGAAGATCCGGAAATCTGCGTAACGATCATAATAGAAGGAGCAGGGGCGGGTGGTGATTATGCAGTTCCCATTGCCAAAAGACTGTTTGATGCTTATTATGACACATGATTTTTTGTATTTTGGTTTCTTTTGATCTTTTGCTTTGGTATTTGTTGTAAGTATGTTACAATGAAGGCTATGAGGATAATTCGCTATGAGATTTTATAAATATCTATATGCTGGTGATACTATTAAAAACCTGCCGAGAATCAAATGGAAGCTGAAACATCATGCTGGTATGAATGTGTATGTTATCACGATTGCACAGGGTGAAGATCAATTGGAAATATTCCATAGCGCTTATTTGAAACAGAGATATTTCAGATATCATCCGCCGATTGTGGTGGGAATTGCTTCTGATTATGAAGAGGCAGTGCAGATCATCATGAAGATCACGCAGGAATGTCTTAAATATACCGGCGCATGCAATCTGAAAGAATACTTAAAATGGAAAGCCGGAAAACAATTCGTTCACAGTGAGGTATCTGTATGATTTCCGTATTATTGACCGTTTTAAAGGTGCTTGGAATTTTGATTTTATCATTGCTTGGCATTGTGATTCTGGTGCTTTTGCTGGTTCTGTTTGTTCCGGTCAGATATCGAATTTATGCGGAGCGGAAGCTGGAGAGCGGACTGCCTGTTTTGGCTAAGATGAAAGCAACATGGCTTCTTCATCTCTTGAATGTACATTTTTCCTATCCGGAGAAGGCATATGTCAAGGTTCGTATCGGATGTTTTACGGTTTTTCGTTCGGATCGAACCGGAAAGAAACCCAATGAGAAGACGAAAGAAAAATCAAAAGAGAAGGAAACAATTTCTGAAGAAGAGCATTTTGAAATAAAGGATGGGGAAGAGAAGGAAGAAAAGGAAGATAAGATATTAAAAGAAGACAGGACAAGAAAGGAAGAAGCTGGGGGTGATCAGGCTGAGAAAGAAAGCGAAAAAGATCAGGGAAGAGAGAAGAAAGAATCGGAAAAGCCCACTTTAAAAAGCTTTTTCAAAAAGATTCTTGTCTGGCTTAAAAATCTGCGGTACACAATCACGCAAATATGTGATAAGATTAAGAAAATTGTTAAAAATATCAAGTATTATATTGAAGTGATAAGTGGCACAGAATTTAAAAACGCATTTCGGCTCTGCAGTTCCCAGGCAGGAGTGCTGCTTCGGCATATATGTCCGAAAAAGATAAAGGGAAGTCTGCGGATCGGAACCGGAGATCCGGCTAGTACGGGGCAGGTGCTTGCAATTTACGGTATGCTGTATCCTTTTTTGGGTAATCAAATTATGGTAGCGCCTGATTTTGAGCAGCAGATTATAGAAGGAGAACTGTTAATAAAGGGCAGGATCACACTGTTTCGCCTGATTAAATGTGCATGGATTGTTTATTTTAACAAAGACTTACGTCGAGTAATTAATATGTTGAAAAGGGAGGCTGTATAATGGCAGATAATAATTTTACCGGAGTAATCGAATCGTTGATGAAGGGAATGAACACGGTCCTTTCCACTAAGACCGTCGTAGGAGAGGCTACCAAGATAGGGGATACCATTATTCTTCCACTGGTAGATGTCACATTCGGCGTAGGCGCCGGTGCCAGTGTCGGTGACAAAAAGAATGGCGGTGTAGGCGGATTCAGCGGTAAGCTTACTCCCAGCGCCGTGCTTGTAATCAAGAATGGAAGTACAAAGCTTGTCAATATCAAAAATCAGGATACGGTTACCAAGGTACTTGATTTGATTCCGGATATTGTAGATAGATTCACAGCTCCGAAGGAAGACATGATCGATGATGAGGATGCGGTGGATATTGCATTTCCAGAGGAAAATGAGTAAAGGGTGACAGGCAATAATTTTAGAAAAGCTGCATAGGATGGATTAAGAGGCATAAGCAGGTGGCAGGCATGAAGAAGTTGATCGGTTTCATAGCATTTTGGATTGCGGTAGGAATGCTGCTTATGCTTTTTCTTGCCCGTCATTACCTGATTGGCCTGATTATCATTGCGCTTTTATTGTTGATCGGCTATAATTTTTATTATTGCGACTGACTGTAGGGATGGAGACGGTTAAGAACTATGAAATTGGATGAGGATGCACAAAAAATAGAAGAGCTTCTTGCAGATGGCAGTGAGGACAAGCTTATGGAAGCCATGGAATGGCTTTCAAGAGAAAACAGCCGGCTTTTATCCGAAAGGACCCGTTTAAAACAGGAGGAATCCTTTTTTGACCAGAAAATGGAGATTCTTAAAGGCGGATTTATACAACTCGAGGCGGACCGGAGAGAACTGGAAAAGAAACGACTTATGCTGGAAGCAGAACAAAAAGTGTACAAAGCTTCTGTGATGCAAAGCAAGGAAACGGATCTGGCGGAAATTTTGTTTCAAGGAGTAAAAAGTCCCCTTGCTCTAAAGAAACGTTATCGTGACTTGATTAAGATTTTTCATCCGGATAATATAGCGGGAGATCATGAGATGGTACTGCGCATCAATAAAATTTATGAAGAATTAAAAAAAGAATATGATAAAAGGGCTTGACAAAGCAACATGAAAAAACTAATGGCTCGCTTTGCGAGCCGTTCTTATGTTAAAAAAGCTGACCGACAGGCCAGCTTTTAATATGGACTTTGTTATTATGCTCTTTCTACTTTTCCGGATTTCAAGCAGTTTGTACAAACATGCATTCTTTTGGAAGCTCCGTTTACCTTACATTTAACACTTCTAATGTTGGATTTCCAGATCCTGTTCGATCTTCTATGAGAATGGCTTACATTGTTTCCGAAATGAACGCCTTTGCCACAAATATCACATTTAGCCATGGGTGCACCTCCTAACGATCAATAATATACACAACAGTTGTATAATAGCAGAAATTGATTCAGAATGCAAGCATAATTTTATTATGTAAAAAATATAGTTTCTTTTTTTTGATTTTACGGTTATAATACTTTATATATGTTCAAAATATAAGGAGGCAGCCTATGAAAAATTCTTCCATGAAGGAAACTTCTATGAATACTCATATGGGGAATATTACAATTGATAATGAGGTCATTGCCCAATATGCTGGCAGTGTTGCCATGGAATGCTTCGGCGTTGTGGGAATGGCGGGAATCAATGTGAAAGACGGGCTGGTCAAGCTGCTTAAGATGGACAGTATGACCAGAGGTATCAATGTTTCAATAACCAAAAACAAGCTGACGCTGAATTTTCATGTTATATTGGCGTATGGCGTAAGCATCCTTGCTGTTTCGGATAATCTGATCAGTAATGTTAAATACAAGGTAGAGGAATTCACAGGAATTGAAGTAGCAAAAATAAACATCTTTGTAGAAGGTGTTCGAGTGATTGATTAAGGAGGATTTGCTGTGACTAATACAATCGACGCTAAGATCCTTGCAAAGATGTTCTTAGCAGGAGCCCAAAATTTGGAATCCAAAAAAGAGTGGATTAACGATTTAAATGTTTTCCCTGTTCCTGACGGAGATACGGGAACTAATATGACCCTGACGATCATGTCGGCAGCCAAAGAGGTGGCTGCAATGGAGAATCCCGATATGATGTCTTTGTGTAAGGCCATTTCATCCGGGTCTCTTCGCGGTGCAAGAGGAAATTCCGGTGTTATCTTATCTCAGTTATTCCGTGGTTTTACCAAATCTATCCGTGAGAAGGACGAGCTGGATATTCCGATATTTGCAGATGCATTTGAAAAGGCAGTGGAAACGGCATATAAAGCAGTTATGAAGCCCAAAGAGGGAACGATTTTAACTGTTGCTAAAGGGGCAAGTGTTAAGGCAAGAGAGCTTTCGAATGAAGGCTGTAGTGATTTGGCTGTCTTTTTCGAAAAAGTAATTGAATATGCGGATGAAGTACTTTTAAAGACGCCCGATATGCTCCCCGTTTTGAAACAAGCAGGAGTTGTGGATTCCGGCGGGCAGGGACTTATGCAGGTGCTTAAAGGCGCTTATGATGCATTCATGGGAAAAGAGATTGATTTTTCTGTGAAGGAAGAGGTAAAAAGCCCAGCTCCGGCATCCAATGCGGGAATTAAGCAGGAAGCAGATATTAAATTTGGCTATTGCACGGAATTTATTATTATGCTCAGCAGAAATTTCAATATTAAGAATGAGATGGATTTTAAAGATTATCTTGAATCTATCGGTGATTCCATTGTGGTGGTTGCGGATGATGACGTGGTCAAGGTACATGTACATACCAATGACCCGGGACTTGCAATTCAGAAGGCATTGAAGTATGGTGCATTATCCAATTTAAAAATTGACAACATGCGTCTTGAGCATCAGGAAAAGCTGTTCAAAGAAAACGGCGGAGCAGCTTTGGAAAAGCAGGAAGAGGTACAAATGCCTCATAAGGAAACCGGATTTATTGCCGTTTCTGTAGGAGAAGGCATTAATGAAATCTTCACGGGGTTAGGAGTTGACTATATTATTGAGGGCGGTCAGACTATGAATCCCAGTACGGAAGATATGTTAAATGCCATTGAAAAGGTAAATGCAGATAATGTCTTTATTCTTCCGAATAACAAAAATATTATTCTTGCGGCAAATCAGGCGCAGATGATGGTTGAGAATAAAAATATTGTGGTAATTCCTACTAAAACAGTTCCACAGGGAATTACAGCAGTCATTAATTATGTTCCAGACCTTTCCGTGGATGAAAATGCCGAAAATATGAAAAATGAGATTGGCAGTGTAAAGACAGGTCAGGTTACTTATGCAGTGAGAGATACCGTGATTGAAGATAAAGAGATCAAACAGGGCGACTACATGGGAATCGGTGACGAAGGAATCCTTTCTGTTGGAAGTAAGGTTGAGGATGTGACCTTTGAGATGGTTTCCGAGATGATGAATGATGATCTGGAGCTGATCAGTATTTATTATGGTCAAGAGGTATCAGAGGAGGACGCAGAAGCGTTGAAAGCCCGGGTAGAAGAAAGCTTTTCGGGATGCGATGTTGAACTTCAGTACGGTGGGCAGCCGATTTACTATTATATTGTTTCGGCCGAGTAGATAGAGCTGGCTCGGCAGTTAATTCTGGCAATTAATACGATTACAGCAATTTCCTATTGCAAAAAGGACGGGATACCGTCCTTTTTGCGTGATACGAAATGTAGATAAGAATTCTACTTGTTCCGGTTTTGGAGGTTATTTGATGAAACATTTGGAAGACATAACAACGCTCAAGGGAATTGGTGAAAAAACTGCAGGTTTATTTCACCGACTGGGGATTTACACAATAGATGACCTTCTAAATTTTTATCCAAGGGATTATCAAAGTTATAAAGCTCCCATAAAGCTTTCGGAAGCGGTAGATGGGGAAATGGTAACGGTAGAACTGGGAATCTTTGATTCCTTCAAATGGAAAAAAACAAGAACCATGACCATCGGAACGGGACAGGCAAGCGATGGAACCAATCGGGTTTCTATTGTCTATTTTAATATGCCGTATTTAAAAGGAAAGCTGATAAAAGGCAGCCGCTTTTTGTTTCATGGGAAGGTCCGATCAGAAGATGGTAAGTACTATATGGATCAGCCGAAGCTGTTTACATATGATGAATATAATCAATTGATGGGACAGCTTTGGCCTTGCTATCCGCTAACCAGAGGACTTACTAATAATGCAGTAATGAAGGCGGCAGGCCGTGCTCTGGAAGATTATGAGGAAGCAGAATATCTACCAGAAGATATTATAAGAGAATATGGGCTGATTCCGCTAAAGGAGGCAAAGCGGTTGATCCATTTTCCCAAGGATTGGGAGGCGCTGATCGAAGCAAGAAAACGGCTTGTTTTTGATGAATTTTTCCAATTCCTTATTTCCATACGGAAGATGAAGGAATATAACAAAGAATTGGATACGGATTATGCCATGATAGAAACAGCGTGGCCGGGACGTCTTATAGAACAGCTTCCGTATAAACTGACCGGAGCGCAAAGCAGAGTCTGGAATGAAATTCGGCAGGATCTGACAAGTGGTAAATGTATGAACCGTTTGGTGCAGGGAGATGTGGGATCGGGAAAAACGATTCTTGCTTTTTTGTCCTTGCTTATGACTGTGACAAACGGTTATCAAGGGGCGATGATGGCACCTACGGAAATTCTGGCCACGCAGCATTTTGAACAGCTTGTCTCCATGACTAAAAAGTATGATCTGCCTTTTTGCCCGGTATTGCTGACCGGTTCTTTGGGAGCCGGAGCAAAAAGGGAGGTATATCAGCAGATCGAAAGCGGAGAGGTGAATGTGGTCATTGGAACCCATGCATTGATTCAGGAAAAGGTTCGCTATGCAAAGCTGGGGCTGGTAATCACGGATGAACAGCATCGTTTCGGCGTACGTCAACGGGAAGTTTTGAACGAAAAAGGAGGACGGACCCATGTACTTGTTATGAGTGCAACGCCGATTCCACGGACGCTGGCAATCATTCTTTATGGTGATCTGCATTTATCGGTAGTGGATGAACGACCGGCAGAGAGACTTCCTGTCAAAAACTGTGTGGTTGGAACATCCTATCGGAATACTGCCTACAAGTTTATTACAGAGCAGGTAAAAAGCGGCAGACAGGTTTATGTGATCTGCCCCATGGTTGAGGCAGGGGATGAGGAAACAGAAGGTCTTGAAAATGTTGTAGATTATGGAGAAAAGTTGAAAAGCATTCTACCAAAGGAAATATGTGTAGAAATTCTTCATGGAAAAATGAAGCCTGCTGATAAAAAGAGAATCATGGATGCTTTTCAGGAGGGACATATTCATGTGTTGGTGTCTACCACCGTTATTGAGGTAGGAATTAACGTTCCAAATGCAACGGTGATGATGATTGAAAATGCAGAAAGGTTCGGCCTTGCACAGCTTCATCAGCTTCGTGGTAGAATCGGAAGAGGAAAGGAACAGTCCTATTGCATTTTTATAAACGGTTCCGAAAAGGAGACTTCCATGGAACGGCTTTCTGTGTTAAACAAGTCCAATGATGGTTTTTTTATTGCCGAGGAGGATTTAAAGCTGCGCGGGCCGGGAGATTTGTTCGGAATTCGTCAAAGCGGCGCTATGGAGTTTAAAATTGCCGATATTTATCAGGATTCGGAGCTTTTAAAAAGAGTCAGTATGACCGTAGACCGGCTTTTGTTTGAAGACCCTGGATTACAGTCTGATAAGCATGCGGCGCTTAAGGATTATCTGGAAGAAAATGCCGGAAATTTTGTTGACTTTAGGTCAATCTGACAGTAAGATATAAACGTTGAAGGAAGAAAAGGCAGGATACAAAATTGGATAAGAAAATTGCAATTGTTACAGATTCAAATAGCGGGATTACACAGGCACAGGGGAAGGAGTATGGAATTCATATTCTTCCCATGCCCTTTATGATCAATGAAGAAACATTTTATGAAGATATTACTTTAAGTCAGTCGGAATTCTATGAAAAGCTGGAAAGCGGCGTGAATGTGGTAACCAGTCAGCCGTCTCCGGAGTCCGTGTTAGAATTATGGGACAAGCTTCTGACCGAGTATGATGAGATTGTTCATATTCCCATGAGCAGCGGACTTTCCGGGTCTTGTCAAAGCGCAATCATGCTTTCTGAGGATTACGAAGGAAAGGTACAGGTTGTTAACAATCAAAGGATTTCCGTTACTCAAAGGCAGTCCGCCTTAGATGCCAAAATGCTGGCAGAAAGAGGAATGGATGCGGCGCAGATTAAAGATTTTCTGGAAAAGGATAAATTCAATTCCAGTATTTATATTATGCTGGATACCTTATATTATTTAAAAAAGGGCGGCCGGATCACACCGGCGGCAGCGGCAATTGGAACCATGCTGCGGTTAAAACCGGTTCTTCAGATTCAGGGAGAAAAGCTGGATGCCTTTGCAAAAGCAAGAACGGCAAATCAGGGTAAATCCATTATGGTAACGGCAATCCGAAATGATATGGAAACCCGCTTCGGAGGGGCTAGTGCAGATAATATCTGGCTGGAAATTGCTTATACCAAAAATATGGAAACAGCAAAACAGTTTATGGAAGAATTAAAAGAAGAGTTTCCGGGATTTGATATCATCTATAATCCACTTTCTTTAAGTGTAGCATGCCATATCGGACCGGGGGCACTGGCGGTTGCATGTTGTAAAAAGATAAAATAGTCGATAACAGAAAGAGGTTATGCAATGGCAAAAGAAGTTTATGATGCGTCCAGCATCACGGTCTTAGAAGGGCTAGAGGCAGTAAGAAGAAGACCAGGTATGTACATCGGAAGCGTCTCCACCAAGGGTCTCAACCATTTGATCTATGAAATTGTAGATAATGCGGTGGATGAGCATCTTGCAGGCTACTGTGATAGGATTTGTGTGACGTTGGAGGCGGACGGTTCCGCAACAGTGGAGGATAACGGACGTGGAATTCCAGTGGGAATGCATGAAAAAGGAATCAGTGCAGAACGATTGGTTTTCACAACGCTTCATGCTGGAGGTAAATTTGATGACTCGGCTTATAAGACCAGCGGCGGTCTTCACGGAGTGGGGTCCTCTGTAGTTAACGCATTATCTACTTATTTGACTGTAAGAGTCAAGAACGGTGGAAATATTTATGAGGATCGCTATGAGAGGGGTACGCCCACGGTAGAATTGATTGATGGTCTGCTTCCGGTAGTGGGTAGAGCAAAGGGAAGCGGAACCTGTGTAAATTTTTTGCCAGATGATACCATTTTTGATAAAACCCGCTTTAAAGAGGATGAGATCAAAAGCCGGATGCATGAAACGGCTTATCTGAATCCTCAGCTTACCATTGTCTTTGAGGATAAGCGTAAAGAGGAGACGGAACATATAGAATATCATGAACCGGATGGACTGGTCGGATTTATAAAGGATCTGAATAAATCTACAGAAAGCATCTGCGATGTGATCTACTTTAAAGGCGAGAGCGAGGGAATTTCCGTTGAGGGAGCTTTCCAGTACATCAACGAATTTCATGAAAATGTTTTGGGATTCTGCAACAACATCTATAATGCGGAGGGCGGAACCCATTTGACAGGTTTTAAAACTGCATTTACTAACATTATCAATACCTACGCAAGAGAGTTAAATATTTTAAAGGAAAAGGATGCAAACTTTACCGGTGCGGATGTGCGAAACGGTATGACCGCAGTTATTTCGATTAAGCACCCGGATCCGCGGTTTGAGGGACAGACCAAGACAAAGCTGGACAATCAGGATGCGGCAAAGGTCGTGTCCAAGATTACCGGAGATGAATTAGTCCGTTATTTTGACCGGAATCTGGATACCTTGAAGAATGTGATTGGTTGTGCGGAAAAAGCTGCTAAAATCAGGAAAACCGAAGAAAAAGCTAAAACCAATATGTTGACAAAACAAAAGTTTTCCTTTGATTCTAACGGAAAACTGGCAAATTGTGAGTCTAGAGATGCTTCCAAATGTGAAATATTTATTGTGGAGGGAGATTCTGCGGGAGGCAGTGCAAAAACCGCAAGGAATCGTGCTTATCAGGCGATTCTGCCCATCAGGGGTAAAATTCTGAATGTGGAAAAGGCAAGTATTGATAAGGTTCTTGCTAATGCAGAGATTAAAACAATGATCAATGCATTTGGATGCGGCTTTTCAGAAGGTTACGGTAACGATTTTGATATTACAAAGCTGCGGTATGATAAGATCATTATTATGGCCGATGCGGATGTGGACGGAGCTCATATTTCCAATCTGCTTCTTACGCTTTTTTATCGTTTTATGCCAGAGCTTATTTATGAGGGACATATTTATATTGCAATGCCTCCGCTTTATAAGGCAATGCCGAGCAAAGGAGCAGAGGAATATCTGTATGATGACAAGGCACTGGAACGATATCGTAAAAAGCATAAAGGGCCGTTCACACTGCAGAGATATAAAGGTCTGGGAGAGATGGATGCCCAGCAATTATGGGATACCACTTTAAATCCGGAGACCAGAATTTTAAAGCTGGTGGAAATTGAGGATGCCCGTATGGCTTCTGAAGTAACGGAAATGCTGATGGGAACAGAAGTTCCTCCCCGAAAAGCATTTATCTATGAGCATGCAACGGATGCGGAACTGGATATTTAATATGAAATCACGGCGGACGCCTTTAAGAGGAATGCCGCTATGGCTGCGGTTTCTAAGCCGCAGGCAGAAAGGATAGAATGATAAATGGAAGAAAAGATTATCAAAACCGAGTATTCTGAAGTCATGCAGAAATCTTTCATTGACTATGCCATGAGCGTTATCATAGCCAGGGCATTGCCGGATGCAAGAGACGGACTAAAGCCGGTACAAAGGCGTGTTTTATATGATATGCATGAACTGGGAATTAAGTTTGATAAACCGTATCGAAAGAGTGCGCGTATTGTGGGTGATACCATGGGTAAATACCATCCCCATGGAGATAGTTCTATTTATGATGCACTTGTGGTAATGACACAGGAGTTTAAAAAAGGACTTCCGCTTGTTGACGGTCATGGAAACTTTGGGAACATTGAAGGCGACGGAGCCGCTGCCATGCGTTACACGGAGGCAAGACTGGAGAAGGTTACGCAGGAAGCTTTTTTATCTGATTTGGATAAAGATGTGGTAGATTTTGTACCTAATTTTGATGAGACGGAAAAGGAACCCTCTGTGCTTCCGGCTAAATTCCCCAATCTTCTTGTTAACGGGTCCGAAGGTATTGCGGTAGGTATGGCGACCAGCATCCCTCCTCACAATCTGGGTGAGGTAGTGGATGCGGTAAAAGCATATATGTTGGATGAATCCATTACTACCGAAGGGCTTATGAAATATATCAAGGGTCCGGATTTTCCTACCGGCGGCATTGTGATCAATAAAGACGAATTAGCGCAAATTTACGAAACCGGTGTGGGCAAAATTAAGGTTCGCGGAAAGGTCGATATTGAAAAGGGTAAGGCAGGAAAGACCAACGTTGTGATTAGTGAGATCCCTTACCCAATGATCGGCGTCAATATTTCTAAATTCCTTATGGATGTAGCTGCGCTTTCAGAGTCCAAAAAGACACAGGATATCGTGGATATATCGAATCAGTCTTCCAAAGAGGGAATCCGTATCGTGATTGAACTGAGAAGGGATGCGGATGTGGACAATTTTGTCAACATGTTATACAAAAAGACCCGGCTCGAGGATACTTTTGGAGTAAATATGCTTGCGATTGCGGATGGAAGACCTGAAATTATGAGCCTTAAGCAGATCATCAAGCATAATGTAGATTTCCAGTTCCAGGTGGCAACCCGTAAATATACCACATTACTTGAGAAGGAAAGAGAACGTAAGGAAATTCAGGAAGGGCTTATTAAAGCCTGCAATGTCATTGATCTTGTAATCGAGATTCTCCGGGGCTCCAAGGATCGGGCAATGGCAAAGGCTTGTCTGGTGGAGGGAAAGATTGATGGAATTAAATTTCGCTCCAAGGAATCCAAGATTATGGCAACTCAGCTTTGTTTTACGGAAAAGCAGGCAAATGCTATTTTGGAGATGCGCCTGTATAAGCTGATTGGGTTAGAGTTGGAAGCACTCATCAATGAACATGAAGAAACCTTGGCAAATATCTATCGATATGAGGATATTTTAGAGCGCAGGGATTCCATGGCACAGGTGATTATCAATGACCTGGAGCAGCTCCGAAGCGAATTTTCTCAGCCCCGTAGAACAGTGATTGAAAATGCTGCGGAAGCAGTTTATGTTGAAAAGAAAGTCGAAGAGATGGAAGTTGTCTTTTTGATGGACCGTTTTGGTTATGCAAGATGTATTGATCTGGCGACTTATGACAGAAACAAAGAGGCGGCGGATACAGAAAATAAATATGTATTTACCTGCAAAAATACGGGTAAAGTGTGTCTGTTTACCAATACCGGACAGCTTCATACGGTAAAGGTCATGGATATTCCATTCGGCAAGTTCCGGGATAAAGGAGTGCCTATTGACAATATCAGTAACTTTAATGGTGAAAAAGAGATTGTTGTTGCAGCGGCAAGCCAGACCAGTTTAAATTTGTATCGCTTGATTTTTGTCACAAAACAGGCAATGATGAAGGTGGTAGATGGTGGGGAATTTGATGTGGCGAAACGAACAGTAGCAGCCACGAAGCTTTCTGAGGATGACGAGGTGATATCAGTTGAAGTGCTGAATGACCAGAAGCAGATTGTTTTACAGAGTCTGGATGGATATTTTCTGAAATTTAATGTGGATGAGATCCCGGAAAAGAAGAAAAACGCTATTGGTGTCAGAGGTATGCGTTTTGCGGGAAAAGATCATGTAGAAAATGTCTATTACACCAAAACCGGAGTGGAGCAGAATATTACTTATCGCGATAAATCCGTAGATCTGCATAAGCTGAAATTGGCCAAAAGGGATGGAAAAGGAACAAAGATCAGGGTATAGACCGGAAAGGAACCATATGCGTGTAATAGCGGGAAGAGCAAGAAGCTTAAGGTTAAAAACGCCAAAAGGGCAGGAAACGAGGCCTACCACGGACCGGATCAAAGAAACGTTGTTTAATATGATTCAGGGAGAAATCCCGGACAGTATCTTTGCGGATTTATTTGCCGGAAGCGGCGGAATCGGTATCGAGGCTTTAAGCCGGGGAGCAAGGTATGCTTATTTTGTAGATAACGACCGGGAAGCGGCAGCATGCATACAGGATAATCTTTCATTTACAAAATTTTCGAACCAGGCAACGCTTTTGAAACAGGATGTATTTATTGCGCTTTCGGCAATTCATGAAAAGGAAGTTGATATTATTTTTATGGATCCTCCGTATTTGGCAGGATTAGAGCTGGATTTGCTGAAAGCTTTAGGCAGGCAGTCATATGTGACTCCAAATACGCTATTGATTCTGGAAGCAAAAATAAATACAGACTTTTCGTTTGCACAGGAAGCTGGATTTACGGTAGTACGCGAAAAGAAATACAAGACTAATAAGCATGTGTTCTTCAGGAGGAGTGAAGAGGAACCGCAAATTGATGAAAAGGTAGGGAATGATTATGAAGAAAGCAATTTACCCGGGAAGTTTTGATCCGGTTACTTATGGACACTTGGATGTGATCAGGCGTGCGGCAAAAATTTTTGAAGGGCTGACGGTCAGCGTATTGAATAATAAACTAAAGACTCCATTGTTTTCTGTTGAAGAACGTGTTAAGATATTACAAGAGGCAGTAAAGGATATACCCAATATTGAGGTGGAATCTTTTAGCGGACTTTTAGTTGATTATGCAAAATCCAGAGATATCCATGTGGTGATCAGAGGGCTTCGTGCAATTACTGATTTTGAATATGAACTTCAAAATGCACAGACAAATGCGAAGCTGTCAAACGGCGCACTTGATACTATATTTCTTACGACCAGTCTGGAATATGCATATTTAAGTTCATCCAGTGTGAAAGAGATTGCTAGTTTTCATGGAGATATTTCCATGTGTGTGCCGGAATTTGTTGCGCAGCGTGTATATCAGAAGTATGGGTTTTGATGTCAGGTAAACGGGGGAAAGGAAATGAGTAGCAGAATTGAACAATTAATCGATGAGATTGAAACATATATTGACGGCTGTAAGTATCAACCGCTTTCCAATACAAAGATCATCGTAAATAAAGAAGAAATTGATGAGCTCCTTCGTGAACTCCGAATGAAAACACCGGATGAGATCAAGCGTTACCAGAAGATCATCAGCAATAAGGAGGCAATCTTAAACGATGCACGTGCTAAGGCAGAAGCGCTTGTCAATGATGCGATGGTTCATACCAATGAGCTGATCAGTGAACATGAGATTTATCAGCAGGCATATGCCCAGGCAACCATAGTCGTTAAGCAGGCACATCAGCAGGCACAGGAAATTTTGGACAATGCTGTTATGGAAGCGAACAGTATGCGTGCGGCGGCTACGCAGTATACCGATGATATTCTGGCTAATATTGAGAATTTATTGACACAGACCATGAAAATAACAACAGAGCATTATGAAAGCTTTATTACAGCATTAAATCATTATAATGATATTGTAAATGCCAACCGGGTGGAATTAAATCCACCGGAGGTGGATGAGTATCTGCCTCCGGATACGCCTGAAAATGAGGGGACACAGGAAACGGGCGGAAATCTGAATCTTGATTTACTTTAAGGACCAAATATCTGTACACGATGTGGGTGGTCTTATTTAACTGAACTTCTCACCGGCTTACCTTTTAGGGAAGCCGGTTTTATCGTTCAGATAGTTATAGTAAACGACATAACAAATTGCTCTTTCCGGCTCTTGTAAAAGCCATATACGCAAGCTTTTACAAGCCCGAAAAGGCAATTTCTAATGTCGTTAACTATAGATTGACAGGAAAGGGGACTTCGCAGGGAAGTATGAAATATGTTATTTCTTTAAAATGCAGGATCAGAAAAGCAGTTGTTATTGCATTTGGTCTGTTCAGTATCATTTTTTTTAGTATGGGAATTTCGGTCAGGGCGGATGAACCTTTTGTCATAGTGATCGATCCGGGACACGGAGGTGAAAACCGGGGCGGAGAGCATGAACAGTATACAGAAAAGGACCTTACACCCATTGTAGCAAGAGCCATGAAAGAGGAACTGGAAAAGTATGAAGGCGTGGAGGTATATCTGACACATGACATTGATATGGATATGAGCATCAAGGATCGGGCGATGTTTGCGTCCGAAAAGAATGCAGATTTTTTATTTTGCCTTCATTTCAATATGTCTGTCAATCATAATTTATTTGGAGCAGAAGTTTGGGTTCCGGCAACTGGTGAATATTATTCAAAGGGATACTCCTTTGCGCAGATACAGATGCAGGAGTTTCTGGATCTTGGTCTTTATTCCAGAGGAATTAAGACAAGGATCAATGATCGGAATGAAAATTATTACGGAATTTTAAGATATTGCACGGAGGAAAGGATTCCGTCGGTACTGATTGAACATTGTCATTTGGATCATCCAAAGGATCAGCCCTATTATCAGGAAGGCGAGGAGCAGTTAAAAGCATTTGGCATTATGGATGCCACTGCTGTAGCAAAATATTTTCATTTAAGATCGGAGATTCTTGGAGTTGATTATAGTGATTACACGGTTCCCGAAACACCCATCCCAGCAGATATTGTTCGTCCGGATGACACGGAACCGGAAGTATCGTTTATTGAAGTGATGGATATTGATGAAGATACCGGAGAGGTCACTGTATCGGTAGATGCAGAAGATTCAGATAGCTACATTTTGTATTATGAGTACAGTCTGGATGGCGGAGAAAGTTATTCAGAATTGAATGAATGGCCTCGTCCGGAATGGAACACATCGTTGCAAAGTAATACGTTTACAGTGCAGGTTCCTTATGACCAACCGATTGATCTTCGAGTCAATGTGTTCAATGGTTTTGATCTCTGGACTGAGAGCAATATCATTTCCATGGAGGCAATTCCGGATCCGGAGAGACTTAAGAGGGAAGCGGAGCTTGCTGCTGCCCGGGAGGAAGAACTTCGAAAGGAACAAGAACAACTTCAAAAAGAACAGGAACTGGAAAGCGCGGACAGAGATTTAGAAGTTGTTATGCCCAAGGAGGAAGTGCAGGAGATTTCAGTAGAAGAATACACAGCCTCAGAGGAAGATACACAGTCTTTGCTATTCGTGGTGATTATATTAGGGATTATTTTGCTGGCAATGATCTTTGTAGCATTTTTTATGGCAGGAAAAATCGATTTACTGCTGCGAGATAAAAAACGACGGTGATGGCAGTAAGGATTGCTTTGTGCATGATATATTCGACAATGGACAAGTCGGTATTGCGAATCATGCTGTAGGTCTGCATGATACAGGATAGACCGCCAAAAGGCAGCGCACACAGCACAAAATAAGACGCATGTTTTCCCAGTCGACTGATTCCACCGGTGATCTCCAAAAGACAACAGATACCTCCGGACAGAAGATCAATCTGCGGGAACCCGGTTAAAAGGTCGGATAAAAGTGCAGGAAGAATAAAAAGCAGATTAAAGACGATCATATAACCGCCCAGCCGGGCAATGTTCAGCAATGCATTTTCAATGGACTGATCTAGTGCACTGGCAAGGGAAAGAGTACGGGGATTTGTTTTGTAATCTGTTTGTCCTGTCGGGCTTATCCGGTCACAATAGGTCGTGTGGCGGAGAAACAGCCCGTACAAAAAGGGAAGGCCGTACATGCCAAACAAGTATAGGCCAGGGGCAGAAATTCCAAGCGTGGGTATCACAAAGCTTAAAAAGTAAACCGGACCGATGTTGTTACAAAATGCAAGTAGAAAGGAAGCTTCGTCTTTGGAAATCTGCCGGTTCTCATAAAGCTGTGCCGCCGTATGGGCTCCCATGGGAAAGCCGCATAAAAACCCTACAAGGATACCATAAATACAGGCAGGGCTTGTATGAAACAGACGTCCAAGGATAGGCATAAGGAATCTGACACATGGGGCGGCCAGATCCATTCGGATCATAATTCCGGAAAGAACCATAAACGGGAAAAGCGCCGGGATCATTTTTTGGAACCACAAATTAAGTCCATTTAAGGAATAATTCAGACATATGTCAGGGTAAAGCAGAATAATGGCAGTTAGTCCAACAAAAAGAATGACATATAAAGAAAATTTGTGTTTCATGATAGGCTCCCGTTATAATTTATGTTATGATAATGCTTATGAGAATTGACAGATTATTATGCGAAATGAATATAGGTACACGAAGCCAAGTGAAGGAACTTTTAAAGAAGGGACTCGTCACAGTGAACGGAATCACGGTGACAAAGGCGGACACGAAAGTTGACGAAAAGACAGACCGGATCATCTGTCAGGGGAAAGAATATTTCTATCGTCCTTTTGTTTATTATATGATGAATAAACCGGCAGGAGTCATCTCTGCAACAACAGATATTCAGGAAAGAACCGTATGGGATCTTTTCTGTGAGCGGATATCCGAGGCAAATACCGGAGATCTTACAGGAATTCCTGTGAAGGATATTTTTCCGGTGGGAAGGCTGGATAAGGATACGGTGGGGCTGCTTCTTCTTACCAATGACGGAGAGACGGCACACCGGCTTCTGGCTCCCAGCAGTCATGTACCAAAGAAATATTTAGTCAAAACAGACCATCCGCTTGATGCTGATGCTATTACGCAGTTACAAAACGGGGTGGATATCGGTGAAAAAAAACTGACCAAGCCTGCTTTGCTTGAATATTATGATGGTAATATGCTGGAAAATCCGGAATATTACCTTACCATCACAGAGGGAAAGTTTCATCAGGTAAAAAGAATGTTTCAGGCAGTAGGACGGGAAGTGATTTATCTAAAGCGAGTTTCTATGGGAAGTCTTGAATTGGATATATCACTTTCAGAAGGACAAGTACGGGAATTAACACAGGAAGAGGTTGATGCTTTATGCTCAAAGAAATAGATGCGGTATTATTTGATTTGGACGGATCGCTGGTGGATTCCATGTGGCTTTGGAGAGATATCGATATTGAATATCTGGGGCGTTACGGCATTCCGCTACCGGAAGGATTACAGGCGGATATTGAAGGGATGAGCTTTTCCGAGACAGCGGTTTATTTTAAGGAGAGATTTAAGCTTCCGGGGACCCTAGAAGAAATCAAAAAAGACTGGAATCAAATGGCATGGGATAAGTATACCCATCAGGTCCCTTTAAAGCCGGGGGCGGCAGAATTTATAAAAAACTGCCAAAGACGCAAGATTCGTTTGGGTATTGCTTCCAGCAATTCAAGAGAATTAATTGAAAATGTATTGAAAGTACACGGAATATTAGATTTTTTTGATGTCATCGTGACAGGATGCGATGTGGAAAAAGGAAAACCAGCACCAGATGTATATCTGGAGGCTGCCAGACAATGTAAGGTACGACCGGAACGCTGTCTGGTGTTTGAGGATATTGTTGCCGGAATTTTAGCAGGAAAATCTGCAGGAATGAAGGTCTGTGCAGTAGAAGACGAATATTCCCTTTATCAGGAAAAAGAAAAAAGAGAATTGGCGGATTACTATATAAAAGACTATGTTGAAATAGCATGCTTATTTTAATAAGCAATCTTATTAGAATAAGCAATCTTGTTGGAAGAATAAGGAGGTCTTATTGAGTAACGGTTTTTTGCCTGTCACCAGACAGGATATGGCAGAAAGAAACATAGAACAGCTTGATTTTGTTTACATTATCGGAGATGCTTACGTAGACCACCCTTCTTTTGGACATGCTGTTATCAGCCGGGTTCTCGAGGCGCACGGTTATACGGTGGGAATCATTTCACAGCCGGACTGGAAAGATGAGAACAGCATTTGTATTTTGGGAAGACCGAGACTGGGGTTTTTGATCAGCGCCGGTAATATGGACTCCATGGTCAACCATTATTATGTTTCCGGTAAGAGAAGAAGCCGGGACGCCTATACGCCGGGCGGAGTCATGGGAAAACGTCCGGATTATGCGGTCACGGTATATGGAAATATGATCCGCAGAAAATATAAAGATATTCCAGTAATTATCGGCGGAATAGAAGCAAGCCTTAGAAGGCTTGCACATTATGATTATTGGAGCAATTCGCTGAAACATTCGGTTTTACTTGATAGCCAGGCTGACCTGATTTCCTATGGAATGGGTGAGAAATCCATTGTGGAGATCGCAGATGCGCTAAATGGCGGGATCGCCGTGCGTGATATTACTTTTATCCGGGGAACGGTCTATCGAACGAAGGATATCAGTGGTCTGACAAGCGGGGAGGAAGCATATCGCGCAATTTTGCTTCCATCTTATGATGAGATGAAGGCAGACCCGCTTAAATATGCAAGAAGCTTTCAGATTCAATATCAAAATACTGATCCGTTCAGCGCAAAGGTTTTGGCGGAACCATATTCAAATGGAATTTATGTGGTTCAAAATCCGCCTCAGGAGCCGTTGACCACAGATGAAATGGATGATATTTATTCCCTTTCCTATCAAAGAACCTATCATCCGTCTTATGAATCTCAGGGCGGTGTTCCGGCGGTATCGGAAATCAAGTTCTCGCTGATCAGCAGCCGTGGATGCTTTGGCGGATGTAGTTTTTGTGCACTGACTTTTCATCAGGGACGGATCGTTCAGGTAAGAAGTCATGAGTCACTCCTTGCGGAAGCCCAGGAAATGATAAAAGATCCTGACTTTAAAGGTTATATTCATGATGTAGGAGGTCCGACCGCCAATTTTAGACATCCATCCTGTCAAAAGCAGTTAAAAGCAGGAGTGTGCCAGAATCGACAATGTCTGTATCCGGCGCCCTGCCCGAATCTCGACGCAGATCACAATGATTATCGGAAGCTGCTTCAAAAGCTGAGGGCGCTTCCGGGTGTAAAAAAGGTTTTTATCCGTTCCGGAATTCGCTTTGATTATTTGCTTGCAGAAGGAAAAAAAGATTTTTTCAAAGAATTGGTGGAACATCATGTAAGCGGACAGCTTAAAGTCGCTCCTGAGCATATATCCGATGCGGTTTTATGCCGAATGGGTAAACCGAAGCGGAGTGTTTATGATAAATTTGTGAAGGAATATTACCAATTGAATAACGAACTGGGAAAAGAGCAGTATCTGGTTCCTTATCTTATGTCTTCCCATCCCGGCTCTACCTTAAAGGAAGCTGTTGAACTGGCGGAATATCTTCGTGATCTGGGGTACATGCCGGAGCAGGTGCAGGATTTTTACCCTACACCCTCCACCCTGTCCACGGTTATGTATTATACGGGGATTGATCCAAGAGATGGGAAGCAGGTGTATGTATGCCGTAATCCTCATGAGAAGGCGATGCAAAGGGCTTTGATTCAGTACCGGAATCCTGCTGTTTACGAGCTGGTTTATGAAGCGCTGCAGAAGGCAGGACGCAGGGATCTGATCGGATATGATAAAAATTGCCTGATAAGACCCCGTTCTGATCCGAAGAGTGATCCGGCTGCCGGTCGGAAGGGAAAAATCCCCAAGAGTCCCAAAAACAGAAAAGAAGTCAAAAAGAAAAAGACGATTCGAAATGTTCATAAAAAGGCAGGAGGTAATTCGTGAAAAAGGCAATAAAAGGAACTTACGGATATTTGGATAAGAAGAGAACTCTGGTCATCATTCGTACTATAAGTTTTTTTGCAATTGCTTTAGCTCTTTTTGCAGCAGGCTATGCAGCTACACATACCAAAAGAAATCTTCTTACGGTAGTTGCTGTTTTAGGTTGCCTTCCGGCATGTAAAAGTCTGGTGAATATGATCATGTATTTTCGGGCAACAGGCTGCAGTCTATCCGCTTATGAGATGATTCGGGAAGTGGAAGGGCATTTGATCGGAATGTTTGATATGTACTTTACCGCCTATCAGAAAAATTATGCCATCAGCCATATGGTGGTTGAGGATCGGATTATTTTGGCATATACCGAGGATCCGGGCTGTGACATTCCGGCATGCAGGGAGCACTTGGAAACTATGCTGAAACAGGCAGGATATAAAGATATGACTATAACAGTCAATGATGACTTGTCCAGATATTGCGAACAGTTAAAAGGTTTAAATGATAAGAATCAAACATGTAATCCCGAAAGAGATGATGAAGTGCGGGTTGTGCTTTATGATATTTCCTTATAGGTGAAGTTATGCGTCAGATTGAGATTAGAGAAAACGAAGCAGGACAGCGGTTTGATAAATTTCTTCATAAGTATATGCCTCTTGCCCCGTCCTCATTTTTTTACAAGATGCTTCGCAAAAAAAATATAACATTGAATGGTAAACGGGCAGAAGGAAAAGAGAAACTTTTAAAAGGAGATCAGGTAACTTTTTTTCTCTCTGAGGAAACCATAAGCGGGTTTCAAAGCGGAGATATCTCGACAGCGGAATACCAAAAGGCTTACGGAAAGCTGAAAGGGATTACGGTAGTATATGAGGATTCGGGAATCCTGATTCTCAATAAGCCGTCTAATGTTCTTTCCCAAAAAGCAAAAGAAACAGATATATCAGCAAATGAATGGCTGATCGGTTATCTGCTTGCAACAAGTCAGATAACACCGGACCAGCTTGCTACCTTTAAGCCATCAATCTGTAATCGTCTTGACCGCAATACACAGGGACTGCTTATTGGAAGCAAATCTTTAGCAGCCAGTCAAGCTATGACGGAATTGCTCCGGCTTCGTCAGATTCGAAAATTTTATCGTTTATTTGTAAAAGGACGAATTGACAAGGAAGAACTTCTGGAGGGGTATCTGATCAAAGAGGAAGAGAAGAACAGAGTCCGGCTGGTGACGGAAGCATGTGAAGATGCCTCCTATATCAAAACAAGATACTATCCTTTAAAGCATTTTGCAGATCGGACGCTGGTGGAAGTTGAACTGATCACAGGAAAAACACATCAGATACGTATCCATATGGCAAGTATCGGGCATCCGATTCTGGGGGATTTTAAATATGGTGACAGAGTCTGGAATGAGAAATATAAATCAGAATATAGGATAGAGAGCCAGCTTTTGTATGCATGCAGGCTGGAATTTGAAAAGCTTGAGGAACCGCTGAAGCAGTTAAGTGGTAAAACAGTTATCGCACCGGTTCCTGATGAGTTTACAATGCTCATGGAGTAAGGTGTAAGTAATAAAATAATCAACAAAAAATACAAATGAAGGCAGAAGGACATGGCAACTTGGAATTCCAGAGGTCTTCGGGGATCTACCCTGGAGGATCTGATCAATCGAACCAATGAAAAATATCAGGAGAGTGGTTTGGCACTGATTCAAAAAATTCCCACACCGATCACACCGATCAATATTGATAAGGCAACAAGACATATTACACTGGCCTACTTTGAACAAAAAAGTACCGTGGATTACATCGGAGTGGTGCAGGGAATTCCAGTGTGTTTTGACGCAAAGGAATGTAATATAGACCGGTTTGCCCTTCAAAATACACATGAACATCAGGTGGTGTTTATGGATCAGTTTGAAAAGCAGGGCGGCATTGCTTTTTTCCTTATCTATTATGTTCACCGTGATCTGTTTTATTATTTGCCATTTGAGATGTTCCGGCTGTTCTGGGACAGAGCCCGGGAGGGAGGGCGAAAAAGCTTTTTGTTTGAGGAATTAAATCCAGAATATATCCTGCCGAAAAAGAGCGGAATTTTTGTCCCATATCTGGATATTCTTCGCAAGGATTTAGAGGATCGGGACGGTACTTGACAAAGTGATGCGCATCTTGTATACTACCGATAGTTTTATGTGCTAATGAAGTAGCATGATATCACTTTAAAGTGTGAAAGTAAATGAGGGTTATATATGAACAGACAATTACTTCATACTCCGGAAGGAGTAAGAGATATATACGGAAAGGAATATGCCAGAAAGCTGGAAACAGAGGAGCATATCCGCAGACAGTTCAATCTTTACGGGTATCAGGATATTCAAACACCTACTTTTGAATTTTTTGATGTATTTTCCAGAGAAATCGGAACAACACCTTCAAAGGAGCTGTATAAATTTTTTGATAAGGAAGGAAATACTCTGGTTTTACGACCGGACTTTACTCCATCCATGGCAAGATGTGCCGCAAAATATTTTATGGATGAGAATGTTCCCATCCGTTTTTGCTATGCCGGAAATACTTTTACGAATACAAGTAGTCTACAGGGAAAACTGAAAGAAGTTACCCAGATGGGTGCCGAGCTGATGAATGACGGAAGTGTGGAAGCGGATGGCGAAATGATTGCCATGGCAGTTGAGGCACTTAAGGAAACCGGACTTAAAGATTTTCAGGTCAGCATCGGACAAGTGGAATATTTTAAAGGGATTTGCGCGCAGGCAGGAATTACGGATGAGACGGAACTGGAGCTTCGGGAATTTATCTCCGGCAAAAATATTTTCGGAGCGGAGGAACTTCTTGTTCAAAAAGGGATCTCCGAGAAATACAAGGATTTGATTCTTAAAACCTCTGACTATTTCGGAACAGTCGAAGTTCTGGAACTGGCAAAATCGCCGGATTTGAATGAACGTTCTTTAAACGCGATTATGCGTCTTGAAAAGCTGTATCATGTTTTGTGCGGGTACGGTGTGGAAAAATATATATCTTTTGACCTTGGCATGCTTAGTAAATATAATTATTATACCGGTGTAATTTTTAAGGTCTATACGTATGGAGTAGGTGATGCCATTGCCAAGGGCGGAAGATATGACCGACTTTTGGGATATTTTGGCAAAGATGCTCCTGCAATTGGCTTTGTAGTTGTAATTGATGATCTTTTGCTGGCATTAGAACGTCAGCAGCATATACCGGATCAGCAAGAAATTTGTATGATTACTTACAACGGAGATAATTACGAAAGCCGTCTGGCAGAGGTTAAGGGGCTCCGCCAAAAGGGGATAAAGGCAGCACTGATCCCGGAGAATAGGAAGGAGTAGGAATAAAACGTGAGTGAAGAAAGATATCTGACCTTTGCACTCGGCAAGGGCAGACTGGCAAATAAAACATTGGAGCTTTTTGAACAGATTGGGATTACCTGTGAGGAGATGAAGGACAAAAGCTCCCGAAAACTGATCTTTGTCAATGAAGAAAAGAAACTGAAATTTTTCTTATCCAAAGGACCAGATGTGCCCACTTATGTGGAATACGGGGCTGCGGATATCGGTGTTGTAGGAAAAGATACCATTATGGAAGAGAACCGGCGTGTTTATGAGGTGCTGGATCTTGGCTTTGGAAAATGCCGTATGTGTGTGTGCGGACCAGCTTCTGCAGAGGAACTATTGCGGCATCATGAAAGAATCCGGGTAGCAACCAAGTATCCGTTGATTGCCAGAGACTATTTTTATAACAAAAAACATCAGACAGTGGATATCATTAAGCTGAATGGTTCCGTGGAGCTTGGACCTATTGTCGGTCTGTCGGATGTGATCGTTGATATTGTGGAGACCGGCTCTACGTTGAAAGAAAACGGACTGGGTGTGCTGGAGGAAATCTGCCCTCTGTCAGCAAGAATGATTGTCAATCAGGTGAGTATGCAGATGGAAACGGAACGGATCAGGACGCTGATCACCCAATTAAAGGAATTGTGTCAGGAAGGGAGTAAATAAATGCGCATTGTTGAATTAACTGAGGAAAGCAGAAATAATTTATTGGCTAATTTGCTTAAAAGAAGTCCGGCCAGCTATGGAAAATATGAACAGACGGTAAACAATATCGTAGATCGGGTACGCAGGGAAGGAGATCAGGCTCTTTTTGAGCTAACCAGAGAGTTTGACAAATGCGATCTAAACGCACAGTCGATTCGTGTAACCGATGAGGAAATCGAAGAGGCCTACAATCAGATCGATCCGGAATTTGTTAATGTCATGAAGAAATCCGCGGCAAACATTACTGCATTTCACGAAAAACAGATGCATAACAGCTGGATTTTGCCCGATGATAATGGAACGATTCTTGGACAAAAGATCACACCTGTTGAGATTTCCGGTGTTTATGTACCCGGCGGGAAGGCAGCTTATCCCTCCAGTGTGCTGATGAATATTCTTCCGGCGAAGGTGGCAGGGGTATCCCGCATTATTATGACTACGCCCCCGAATGCTTCAGGGAAGGTGAATCCGGGTACTTTGGTTGCCGCAGATATTGCAGGCGTTCGTGAAATCTACAAAGTCGGCGGAGCGCAGGCTATTGCGGCAATGGCTTTTGGGACAGAAAGTATCCCTAAAGTTGACAAGATTACCGGACCCGGGAATATCTTTGTAGCGCTGGCCAAAAAGGCATGCTTTGGTTATGTAAGTATTGATTCCATTGCCGGTCCCAGCGAAATACTTGTTCTTGCAGACGAGACCGCCAATCCACGATATGTTGCGGCAGATCTTTTGTCACAGGCAGAGCATGATGAGCTTGCAAGCGCGATTCTGATCACCACAAGCAGAGAACTTGCCGAAAAAGTATCAAAAGAAGTGGACGAATTTACAGGTCAGCTTTCCCGCAAGGAAATAATTGCAAAATCCTTAGAAAATTATGGATATATTCTGGTTGCGGAGACGATGGAACAGGCAATTGATGCCGCCAATGAGATTGCTTCCGAACATTTGGAAATTCTCACCGCAGACCCTTATCAGGTGATGACAAAGATCAAAAATGCAGGCGCAATTTTTCTGGGAGAATACTCATCCGAGCCGTTGGGCGACTACTTTGCCGGGCCCAACCATATTTTACCTACAAATGGAACGGCAAGATTTTTCTCTCCGCTGAATGTGGATGATTTCCTGAAAAAGACCAGTATTATCTCTTATTCCAGGGATGCGCTTGAAAAAGTACATAAGGATATTGAATTGTTTGCCGAAAAAGAAGGCTTGACGGCACATGCAAACTCCATTAAAGTTAGATTTGAGTAATTGTCGTTTCCGCAATTTTGCGGTTGGAACGGACTAAGAAAGGTTTGGTGGATTAAATGGAACGAAGCGCCAATGTTACCAGAACAACAAAGGAAACGGATATTTCAGTGGAAATAAATTTGGATGGAAGCGGGCAAAGCCGTGTTGAGACAGGTATCGGTTTTTTTGACCATATGCTTGAAGGGTTTGCCAGACATGGTTTTTTTGACCTGGATATCCGGATCAAAGGAGATCTGCAGGTGGACGCGCATCATAGCGTGGAAGATGCCGGAATAGTTTTGGGAACGGCAATCCGTCAGGCGCTTGGAGATAAAGTTGGAATTAAGCGTTACGGTTCCTGCATTTTACCTATGGATGACGCGTTATGCATGTGTGCGATTGATTTGAGTGGAAGGCCGTATTTTGCATTTGATTGTGAATTCCCGGCGGAAAAAGCCGGTTATCTGGATACGGAGCTGGTAAGAGAATTCTTTTATGCCATATCCTATAGCGTAGGAATGAATCTGCATATTAAAATGCTTTCCGGCTTTAATACGCATCATATGATCGAGGCCATTTTTAAAGCATTTGCAAGGGCGCTTGATGAGGCAGTAGATAAAGACATGCGCATCAAAGATGTGTTAAGTACTAAAGGAAGTTTATAATTTTTAGAAGTACAAGACGAAGGTTCAGAAAAGGAATGGATATCTGATGAATACATATAAAAAATTTATTCCGTGTATTTATTTGAAGGATAAAAAAGCGGTAGCAGGATTTCAGGATGAGACAGTTGTCAGTGAGGAACCCACAGAACTTGCACGGCTTTACGGAGAATACAATGCGGATGAAATCATAATATACGATCTGTCCAAAGAAGATATCGCTCATGAGGAGGCTCTTGATATCATAAAGGCTATCTGCGAGAGAGCGCAGGTTCCGATCATTGGTGCAGGAAATGTAAAGCGGATGGAGGATGTAAAAAAGCTTCTCTATGCAGGCTGTACAAAAGCTGTTTTAAATTATTCCAAAGAAGAGAATATTGAAATTACAAAGGAAGTTTCCCAGAAATTTGGTAAGGAAAAAATTCTTGTCTGTATTGCAAAAGCTTCGGAGATAGAGAGTAACGCAGAATTGTTGACTGAATTTGTGAGCGGGGTGATCCTGCTTGGGGAAAAGACTATCAAGCAGGCAATGCAAATATCGCAGCTTCCGCTTATTGTGACCCTTCCTGAGGTATCATTAGATAAAATAATTGAGCTTTTATCTTATTCGATCATCCATGGGGTTACGGGACCGGCAATCAATGCAAATGTGAAAGAACTGACAGATATTAAGGATCTTTGTGCCGGAAACGGGGTGACAGTCCGTACTTTTGAACCCCAAATTAAGTGGGAAGAATTAAAAACAAATTCAGAAGGGTTGATTCCTGTAATTGTTCAGGATTATAAAACACAGGAAGTTCTCATGTTGGCTTACATGAATAAAGCAGCGTATCTGCATACATTAAAAAGCGGACGGATGACCTATTACAGCAGGAGTCGCAGGGAACAATGGATCAAGGGCGAAACCAGCGGACATTTTCAGTATGTCAAAGAGTTGAAAGCAGATTGTGATAAAGACACGATTTTAGCTAAGGTGTCACAAGTAGGAGCCGCCTGCCATACCGGAAATTACAGCTGCTTTTTCAATGAAATCATGAAAAAGGAGTATACGGAAACGAATCCCCTTATGGTTTTTGAATCAGTTCTTGGCGTGATCAAGGATCGGAAAATCCATCCCAAGGAAGGTTCTTATACCAATTATCTTTTTGACAAAGGAATTGATAAGATTTTAAAGAAGTTGGGCGAAGAAGCTACCGAAATTGTGATTGCAGCCAAAAATCCCAATGCCAATGAAATCAAGTATGAAATTTCGGATTTCCTGTATCACATGATGGTTTTGATGGTGGAAAAGGGAGTAACCTGGGAGGAGATCACAGAGGAATTAGACAAAAGATAGTGTTTTGAGGAAGCGTGTCAACAGAACAAAGATAGGATTATGCAGAGTATATTTAGTATATGCTCTGCATATTTATGTTGTGACAACAAATAAGGAGCGGTGTTTATGAGTAAGGTGAGCACTGACAAAAAATTGGAGTTAATACGCACCATAAGAATGCAGAATCAATATAACAGACAGCTCTTTAAATCAAGAGAAAACCTGATTTATTCGGACGATCCTTCATTACGGCATGGGGAAATATATGGATTGGAGTCCATGGCTTATCCGGTTAAGGAGGATTTTACCCACATGAAAAATGCAAATAATAATCCGGATTCAGGAAGCGGAATTTTTCGAAGCTTTCGTATTCGATTTTTAATTGCAATGGGGCTTTTTCTGGCATTTGTGTACTGCGATATTCGGGATGTACGGATCGGCTCCTTAACTACCGATTACCTGTATCAAATTATAAATGAAAATGAAGTGATCCCGGAGTTGATTGGAGGATTCATCAGTTCTGATTAATTCGGTCTTGCAATCAGGATTTATAACCCCGTATAATAGACGTGATATTTATAGTATCACAGAAATGAATACGGGAGAAAACAAATGGGAAGACTGGCGCTTAAAGACGAAATTCTGATGCAGGTGGAGAAGCCTGCCAGATATATCGGAAACGAAGTCAATGCAGTAATAAAGGACAAGGAACAGGTAGATATCCGGTTTGCAATGTGCTTTCCGGACGTTTATGAAATCGGTATGTCACATCTAGGCATACAGATCATTTATGATATGCTGAATCAATTTGAGGATGTATGGTGCGAGAGGGTCTATTCTCCATGGGTGGATTTGGATGCCATCATGCGAAGGGAACAAATTCCTTTATTTGCGCTGGAATCACAGGAACCTATCCGTAATTTTGACTTTTTGGGAATCACCATTCAATATGAAATGTGCTATACCAATATTTTGCAGATTCTCGATCTTTCAGGAATACCTTTTCTAGCAGAAGAAAGAACCTGGGAAGACCCTGTTGTGATCGGTGGAGGGCCATGTACTTATAATCCGGAACCCATCTGTGATTTTTTTGATCTTTTCTATATAGGAGAAGCGGAAACACGTTATAGGGAGCTTCTTGATCTGTACAAGAAATGCCGTGATGAGAAGACTTCCCGAAAGGAATTTTTAGAGAGAGCCGCACAGATTCCGGGAATGTATGTACCTTCTCTTTATGAAGTGAGCTATCATACAGACGGAACATTAAAAGAACGTCATGCTCTTATCAAAGAGATTCCCATAAAGATTGAAAAGGAACTTGTAACAGATGTTTCGGACACGTATTATCCGGAAAAACCAATTGTTCCGTTTATTAAGGTCACGCAGGATCGTGTGGTTCTTGAAATTCAGAGAGGCTGTATCAGAGGGTGCCGCTTTTGTCAGGCGGGGCAGTTATATCGTCCGGTAAGGGAAAGAAGCCTAGAAATGTTAAAGGCATATGCCGTTAAGATGCTGAAAAACACAGGACATGAGGAAATATCCTTAAGCTCTTTAAGCTCCAGTGATTATTCTTGCCTTCCGGAGCTTTTGGATTATCTGATAGAAACCTGTAAAGAGCAGAAGATCAATATATCACTGCCTTCTCTTCGGATTGATGCTTTTTCACTGGATGTGATGAATAAGGTCCAGGATGTGAAAAAGAGCAGTCTTACATTTGCACCGGAAGCAGGAAGTCAGAGACTTCGGAATGTAATCAACAAGGGTTTAACACAGGAGGAGATTCTGGAAGGGGCCAGACTTGCCTTTGAGGGCGGCTGGAGCCGGGTAAAGCTTTATTTTATGTTAGGGCTTCCTATGGAAACAGAAGAGGATATTGAAGGAATCGCCGATTTGTGCAATCAAATTGCAGCCGTTTATTATGAGACAGTTCCCAAGGAAAAACGTACAGGCAGAGTTCAGATCGTTGCCAGCACCTCCTTCTTTATTCCTAAGCCTTTTACGCCTTTTCAGTGGGCACCGCAATGCACCAAAGATGAGTTCCTGCACAAGGCGTATCTGACCAGAACGGCTATTGCCAGTCAGTTGAATCAAAAAAGTATCAAATATAACTGGCACGAAGCAGATGTGAGTGTCTTGGAAGGTATTATGGCAAGAGGCGACAGACGATTAAATAAGGTGATTCTTCGTGCTTACCAAAAAGGCTGTATGTACGATGCCTGGAGTGAATATTATAAGAACGATGTGTGGTTTGAAACCTTTGAGGAATGTGGGATTGATCCTTCGTTTTACACTACACGGGAGAGAAATGATGATGAGATATTTCCGTGGGATTTTCTGGATTGCGGCGTAAGCAGAGAATTTCTCTTAAGGGAATGGCATAAGGCAAAAGATGAAAGCATAACTCCTAACTGTCGTGTGCAATGCCAAGGTTGCGGTGCCTCACGTTTCCGGACGGGAGTATGTACAGAAGGAGGGAGAGGGCAATGAAAGTACGAATAAAATTCGCAAAATATGGTACTGTAAGATTTATCGGTCATCTTGATGTTATGCGGTATTTTCAGAAGGCCATACGGCGGGCCGGAATTGATGTTGCTTATTCAGAAGGCTTCAGCCCCCATCAGATCATGTCCTTTGCAGCTCCCTTGTCGGTAGGGCATACCAGTGAAGGAGAATATTTTGATCTTGAGGTGAACAGTTTTACAGACAGTAAGGATTTCAAAAAGAAGCTTCAATCGGTTATGGTAGAGGGCATAGAGATTTTAGACGTACAACCGCTTGAGCAGGGGGCTAAAAACGCAATGGCAAGCGTTGCTGCAGCAGCTTACCTTGTTTCCTTTCGGGATGAAACAATCCTGCCTGCATTATGGAAGGAAGCATTGCTGGATTTTTATGCTAAGCCCGAGATTCCGGTGATCAAAAAGACGAAAAAGGGTGAGAAAGAAATCAATCTGAAGGAAAGTATTTATGACTTGGAAATTCGAACTGGAATTTCCAAAAAGGGACAGGAAACTGTACCGGAAAACGAGATCTATCTTCTTTTGAATGCGGAAAGCGGAGAAAATATCAAACCGGTCTTTGTATTAGAGACTTTTTTTCAGACCTTGTCCTTTGAACTGCCTCCCTTTTCCCTTTTGATACACAGGCTGGAAACGATGCAGAATATGGGAACACAGGAAGAAAGAAGGCTGGTGCCGTTGTTATGGGAAAAATAATTATTTCAGAAGTCATGGACAGACAATTACTGTTTTTGATTGACGAACAAAGCCATCCACAGTTCATAAAGGTACTTTCCGATGAAAAAGAGGATTCGCTTACCGGAAATATTTATGTAGGGCGTGTCAGTGATGTTGTTCCGGGAATACAGGGGGCATTTGTAAGTATTAGTAATCATCAAAAGGTATTTTTACCGTTTAGGGAATGTTGTACGCAGGAAAGCGCCATTCCTCTGAGACAGGGAGATGAACTCCTGGTTCAGATTACCGCATCTGCCATAAAGACAAAGCTGCCAGAAGCCTCAACAAAGCTGCATCTTGCAGGAAAATATTGTGTCTGTCGTCTAAACGAGCATGGAATCAGCTTCTCCAAGAAAATCTCTTCTTCGAAGGAAAGTGAACTAAAAGCGGCAATTACAAGTGCGGATATGCCCGGTAGGAAAGGTTATGGATTTATTATCCGCACCAATGCGGGGCTGCTTTCGGATGCGGAACCTCTTTTGGACGAAATGAGACAGTTCATTGATATTTTTGAACAGATTTCTCAAACAGGAAAGTATCGTACTATTTACAGTTGTTTATATCGTGGGGAAGAGGAATGCATCAAGGCAGTAAAAAATATTCCAACCGATCAATATAGCGAGATAGTGACAGACATTCCTTATTGCTATGAGAAATTAAAAGATTGCAAAGCTGCGGTGCGGCTGTATCAGGATGAAAGCCTGCCGTTGGCAAAACTTTATAGCTTAGAGACACATTTAAAGCAGGCATTATCAAAAAAGGTATGGCTCCCAGGCGGCGGTTATCTGATCATTGAACCTACGGAGGCGATGACGGTCATTGACGTAAACTCAGGAAAAGGAAGTAATCAGAAAGGAATGGCACAAGGGCAGTTATATCTGAAAATAAACCGGGAGGCCGCACTTGAAATTGCAAGACAGCTCCGTCTTCGTAATCTATCCGGAATGATTATGGTTGACTTTATTAATATGGGATCAGCCGAGGAAGAGCAGAATTTACTTGCGTATTTGAAGGAATGTCTGGAAAAAGATACTGTAAAGACAAGGCTTGTGGATATGACGGCTTTGGGAATTGTTGAGATCACGAGGAAGAAGGAAAACAGACCACTTGCGGACAGTTTTCCGGTTTCGGACATGAAGATTTGACATTTATATATTTTATGATAAAATTTAAAGAGCCAAAACATATAATGAAAAGATGTTAATCCTTTATTTGAAGCTTTATTGTCGGATTTGGCGGCGGAATGGAGATTCTTATGAAAGAACAAAGACATAAGCGCAAGGAATCCTTTTCCATTCTTCTAATATCCAATACGGGACAAAAGAACAAACATTTTCACATTTCTTTATTTGGGCTGAGAATGCTTGTTATTATTCCAATATTGGTCTGCGTTGTTATTGCAGGGCTTGCTTATCAGCTTTTTTTGAATCATGGAAAGGAAGCGACGCTTCGCGGGCAAATAGTTTCCCAATCACAGATGATACAACAATTAGAAGATGAAAAGGAAACATGGATCAACGAAAAAACTGAACTTACGGCAGAAAATGAGACGCTGCATCAGCAGTTACAAGAAGGTACGGAAATCTATGAAGCAGACGCATCAGAAGCACCGGGGCAGGATTCCTCTTTTCCAAGCAGATATCCTTGTTCGGAAACCGGTATGCTGGCGGATACCTATTCTGCAGAGCATCCTTATCTTTCCATCAGTATGCAGGCGGAAGGCAGTATTGTAGCTGCCGGTGACGGAACGGTGACATCGGTTAGTTCGGATGATACTTATCCGCTTATTATTGAGATTGAACATGGAAACGGCTATAAGACGCGTTATATGTGTCTTCAGGATGTGACGACCAGACCTGAAGAAGGGACATCGGTTAAGGTCGGTGATACTTTAATTACCATTGAAACGGAGACGGCACAGCTTGATTATCAGGTTATTTTGAATGACCAGCCCATTGATCCGCTTATGGTATTGGATGCAAAAGGATAAAAGGAGGAGATAATTATGTTAGGGAAAAGCAAAAATACGGCGTATTCAGATGATGCACATGCAAAGGTAGGTACGATAATCGGTAAGGAGACTACTTTTGACGGCGATTTGTCCTCTCCGGATGCAGTTCGGATTGATGGCATTATCAATGGAAACTGTACTTGTGAGAGCAAATTGATTCTTAGTCCTGACGGACAGGTAAAAGGAAATATTTCCGCTCAAAGCGTGATCATTTCCGGTCAGGTTGACGGAGATATTACCGTTCAAGGGAAGCTGGAGCTATTATCTACCGGTAAGATTGCAGGTAATATTACAGCGGGTTCACTGGTCATTGATGAAGGAGCATGTTTTGACGGAAGATGTACCATGACGGCTTCAACATCATCATCTTATGGGAAAGACGAGTCTGATGACTGAAATACCCGTTAAGCAAACTGAATAAAAAGAGACTTAAGAGCAGGTTAAACCTGCTCTTTTATTTATGGGTCGGATAGACCCTGTTGAGTGCATTGGAGTTTCTCAGCAGAG
>CAMWJC010000018.1 GCA_947174495.1 uncultured Lachnospiraceae bacterium
GAAACAAATCAATCCACTGATTTCCCCTTATTCCCGCAAGGTTTTGATAAATTTCTGCTGGTGGGATAAAATCAAGTCCGTTCACAGTCTCTACCATACTTTCCAACCGATAGGAGAGCTTTTCCCTCGCACATTCAAAATAATACATGAGATCCGAAATATCATTTTCATAGTGTCTACTTAGCATCCTTGCAAAACCGGAGTAAGCTTCAAAATTCAAATACAGCGTCTTATACTTTTTTGCAAGCATTTGTCCCAGAGTCAGCGAAAAAGTTGTCTGAAGGCATCTTCCTATCGGTGTATAAATGCCTATAACCCGCATTTTTTTAAGTCCTGTTCTCAAAGTAACAGGTACTGCTTCTGATCTGTCTGTGTAATATTCCATGATTTCATGAAGGATATTTTCACTTGATTGATATTTGTTGATATGATGTAGAGTTTTATTAAGATTTTTGCCGCTTTCGCTTAAAATAATGATATGTGGAATTTGAAGGGTTTCCACTTTCCCTTTATACACGTTTTCTGAAATGAGCAGACATTCAATATCATTAATTTTACTACAGGAATAAAACCTGTCCTCGTCGGTAAAAACATAGATCTCAAAGGGCAAGTTCAGTTTTTCCCCTATAAAATCCATAAGGCGATATGCATAGCTCTCCTCACCGTCAAAAATCGCAAGGATTTTTTTGTTCAATAATAGCCTCCTTTTCTAAAAATGTTGTCCATGTACGTTTAAACCTAATTGATTTTCGGAAGGAAACCTCCCAATGAAACCAAGATCTGACACAAAAACCAAGTGTCATAGAAATTAGATTAAGAAAGAATTTCTTAAGTGTGAAATTGATTATATAAGATGAAATATTACTTGTCCAGTCTATTTTTTCATTTTTTGCATTTTTGTTACTTTCTCACAACATCATGTAAAAATTAATCCCCAAAATCATTGCAACCCCCGGAAATCCAAGGATTGCAGATGTCAAAAAAGTGACCAAACTGTATCCTATCCCTATCCCCGGCATAAAGCGCGCAAGAAAAAAATTAAAAAAATATGCTATCAGCATACCGGATATTCCCCGCAGGATGAAATTCAATATCACTTCCGCACGATTTCGTAAAATGCCAATCAATAATACTGCTGCCAATATTCCTACTATGAAAAAAATCCCTGTATAGGTATCCATATATATCCTCCTTTTCCCATTCAATATATGCCAAAAAATTTCCGCCTATGATGGAATAAAGGAAAATTTTTCTGCTTATACTCATAGCATACAGGTAATTATTGGATAATTTCGGAATAAGATGTAAAGAGATAAAAATATGCATCCTACATGCAAATCTGTCAATTGAAAAGAGGGTTATTATGAAAATGTATTTTAGCCAGAGTTCCAGAGTAAATCGAACACTTTCCGAAAAAGAAATCGAGCGCAATGCCCTGTTGTCTGATCTTGAAAAAACTAAAAAGGCTTTGGAAGTAGCATACGCCGGATTTGATAATGTGACGGAACCTGACTTGATCGACTGCTATATCTATGAAGTGAATTCCGTTTACAAACGTTATAAGTTTTTAATGGAACAGGCAGCAAGAATAGCCCTGCTGCCTGAAGAAAATTCCGAATCTACTGCTTTAAGCACGGAAGCCCCTGTCACTTCCCTGGTCGGCTAAATTTTCGGTCAGATCACCTCTGCCGTAGGTAAGACCGGCATACACTGTCTGCGTATTTGCCATAATGGATGCTGAAGTATCCTGACTGCTTATCGTTTCATATGCCTCATGGAGCTTACTCATGATCATTCTCACGTGGGAAAGCTCCTCTGTGCGATTATGAATGTCGGCCTTTGTCAGCTCCTTGTCTGCATACAGATAAAGCTGTAACAGATGAACGGCCAAATCATACTCATAGTGCAGTGATGCCATCAACTCCCTAAGACATCCCCTTGCCTTCCTGATTCCATCACGAAAACCTTTTTTGTCATCTTTTTCGTGAGCTTCCTGTGCCTCATCCAAATACGTCAAAAGCATTTCGTACAAAATAACTACCAGCTGGGACTTATTTGCCCGGGTAATCTTCAGCGTAAACTGCTGCTTCATTTCATTCGTCATTCTGCATCACCCTTTCATGCTATTGTAACAACTGTAATACCTGTGAAGGTCTTTCATTCGCCTGAGCCAGCATTGAGGTACTTGCCTGTGACAGTACCTGCAAAGTGGTATACTCTGTCATTTCTTCTGCCATATCCAGATCCATAATTCTTGAATAAGCCGCTGTCATGCTTTCGCTGGTGATATTCAGGCTGCTAATGGTATGCTCAAGACGGTTCTGATATGCACCAAGATTGCTCCTTGCTGCGGAAACATATTTGATGGCATCATTCATTCTGCCCAGAGCTTCTCTTGCTCCATCCTCAGTTCTCATATCAATATCAGCAATTCCGATAAGTTCCAGTGTGATCGCCGGAATGCGAATGTCAAGCTGCTGTCCTTCGTTGGCACCAATCTGCGTATCCATGCTGCCAAATCCTACTAAATTAACAGTAATCGTACCGCCAAGATTTGCATTTTTGGGAACATTGAGCTGCAACTCAAAATCATCATCTCCCGTGATGGTAATAATATCGCCTTTGACTTCAGAAACCTTTACATTGCTGACTCCATCAATTGCAGCTGTTGTGTTAGCCGGATCAATTTTCCCATCAGCATCATATGCAACGCTAAGATCTACTTTATATTCACCACTATTTACTTTATCTCCATAGGACGCAACCTTAACATCCACATTATCCGTATATCCCTTTAAGTCAAAAGTGCCATCCAAAAGCGTCTGCCCATTAAACTCTGTCTCCGACGCAATACGTTCTATTTCTTCTTTTAACTGATCTACTTCCTCCTGGATCAAATTTCTATCATCATCCGTAAGTATTCCTGTGCTTGCCTTCACTGCCAGCTCGTTGATTCTCTGCAGCATATCATGAATCTCTGACATGGTTCCATCGGCAATTTCAATTACGGAGATTCCATCTCCTGCATTCTTAACAGCCATATCAACGCCCTTAATCTGGGCATTCATACGCTTTGACATCGCCAGACCTGACGGGTTATCCTTTGCATTTACAATCTTAAGTCCGGAGGATAATCTTCCGAGAGATGCCTGAAGACGATTATCATTTTTTTGTAATGAGTTGTTGGCAATTACTGCTGAGGCGTTAAAATTAATTTTCATAGGTCATATTTCCTTTCTTTATTGCTGTTTCCTGTACATATCCGATAAAGGCTCTCGCCGATCTGTAAAGCACTCCGGCATCAGCACCTTCCTGCCTGCCGTGAGATTGTTTCAGTGAAAACTCCGTGAGATTTAATGTTTTGCTTTCCGCAAAATAAATTTCTCCTGCCGGAATATTTTCTTCTGACAATTTGTTTTCCAAAAGTTCTTTTCCCTCTCTCAGAAAAGCAGTTCCTTCCTCGCTGCTGCAAACACAAAACCCTTCAAGTTTCTGTCCGCTCATCTTAAACTCTGCTGCAACTTTACCCAACGATTCTGTCTCCAGTGAAATTGCTGCTTTACTTTCCAGATCACTGTTATGTATGATCTTTAAATTAATGGAAGTAAGTGTGTCGCCAATCTGAGCAGGTATTTCATAATTTTCTTCTCTTGCCATACTTCCCAGAAATGACATCTGCTTGTAAAGAGTACTCATAGCCCTTACATCAAGTGCCTGCCTGTTTTCATTGTATGATTCTTCCGTTATCATGGTTTGGATCGTCTCACAAAAGCTGTGATATCCCGACTTCGCCTGTTCTTTCCCTTCCAAGGATTTCAGAAGTTCCTCGCCCATACTCTTTAAGCTATGGGACACATCATCGTTCTGTGCCTTCCCGGCTGACCGGGTGCTCTCCTGATCTTTTGTCCGCATACCGGAAAGCTGTCTCCAAATCTCCCCGGGACTCTTCATCATTTGAGAAGCAAACAAAAGATGCTCTACAGTGATTGGTTGTTCATAATCCGTAAGCTGTCTGATTACCGCATCTTCTTCCTTTACGGCTGCCCGGAGTTGTTCTCCTTCCAGCTTATCAAACTCTTCGGAAGCCTCTTCATTTCCTGCATTTTCCAATAACTCCTGCAATGCTTCCCTATTGACCGGCTCTGTCATGGAAAAACCTTTTGCAATCTGAGCCGTTATGCTTTCGATTCCGGTATCCTTTCTGGAAACTCCGCCAAATTCATCACTGACGGAATAATCCATATGTTTGTGACGGCTGCTCCGCACTGCGCTGAGGAGATTTTCCAGTGTAAATCCTGCGCCGGTCTGCCAAATGGCTCCTACTGCCGCATCATCTGTCTTTTCCACCTGATGCACTAACCGGTAAATGCCGATATATGCGCTTCTCTCATCCTCGGAAATTCCATTTTGTTTTTCCAGTTTATAAAGGAATTTACTGTAGGATTCTATCTCATCCGCCGGACTTTCCTGCTCCTTTAAATACTGGGAAAGTTCGTCAATTGACATGGACAAGGGGTTAACACCCTCACGGATCATATTCAGTACTCTGCCCGGTTTCAATTCTTTTACCACCGAGGTAAGCATCTCATCCATTCTTCGGATCTGCGTAATATTTTCTTCCGTAATTTCTGCACTGTTGTACCCGAGTATCCGCACAGCGCGTCTGTTTTCATTGGTAAGATCTAATTCCATATCGGACAGGATTTCATCCACATTCCGAAATGCCTTCTGAATGGAATCACCCATATCCCGGCGGGGAGCTGTCATCAACTCTTCATATTTCTCTCCTGCCTTCTCATAAGCTGCTGCCTGATTTCTACCAACCGCATGAACCTCACGCAGCGTATCCTCCGGTGAAATCTTTGACAAAATTGCTGCCGGCGAAGATTTGATTCCTCTGACAACATCCAATGCCTCCCCAAAAAGGGATCTCTTCTGATCTGCCTTTGCGCTATCCGGCTCGCTCATCAGTGCTTTATTATAATCTGTCTCCGCCTCTTTCAATCTGGCAACCAAATTCTCCAATGATGCAGTTTCGATTTGGAATCCCCTTCGAAGAAGTCTCAGATTTGCTTCCACTGTCATGGAAAGTCTGACTTCCTCCAGCATCCTTCTGCCTCGTATGTCTACCGGAATCTCCTTCTGCTCTGCTGGTGAACCTGTTCCTTTTAAAAATTCATGTGCTGCGGAAATGAGGTTTTTCAGAGTAAACGGAAGATTCCTTGCCGCAACCACATCTGCTGCCTCGTCCTGCAGTTCTGTGACCTGTTCCGAAATTCTGACTGCCTGCTCATAAATCGTTTCATTTCTGCTCAGATTCATTTTGGAAGGATCCGTTCCTTCAGTGATTGCATCTGCCGCCCTCTCTAAAAAATCTTCAGCAGTCAGAGGGAACTGCATCCCCTTGATATCCTTCAACGCAGAAAAGCTATCGGCTGTCAAAGGTATACCTTTTTCTACCAGCCATCTGGCATCTGCCAGATTCTCTTCATCTGCCGTGTAACCTGCTTCTTCTATTAATTTTGTTACTTGCGGAAGGAGCTGTTCAAAATCAACCTCCTCCGGTTTTTTTGCATAATAGCCTGCAACCTCACCGGCCGCATAATAGCCTTTTCCCTGCCTGTTCCCATCTGCCGCAGTTGAATACCCTGCCGTGTATAAGTTTTCCGGTGTAGGCGCCAAACGGTTCTCTAACATATATCGGGTGCTTCCGTCCGTCATGGGCGGTGTATCCGCAAGAAGCTTCCACGCCTCTGTCACGGCAGCTACATTTTCCTCTGTAACAGGTATATCATGCTCTGCAAACTGTTTTTGAAGTTCTTGTGCAAAAGCCTCGCTTCCCGCAATTTCCTTAAGTACATCCTTCGAAATGGTATCCGTGTAACCGATTACCTGCGTTCCTCCCTTTACCAGAGCCGCTTTAATATGATCGACAATCGTAACAACTGTTTCAATATCGGTACTTCCGGGATGAAAACCTTCTTTCTGCAATTTTGCAAAGTCTTCATCTGACATAGAATTAGACATAACTGCCATGTAATTGCGCCGGGCAGTAATATCGTCCTGCCCTGCTTCCAGCATGATCTCTTCTGCGGTCCGTCCGTGACCCGTGTAAGCGCTGTTATCCATAATTGTGCCAGAAATGTCTAATGCAAATCCGGGATTTTCAACTCTTTCCGTCTTCCCCGGAGTACGATTTGAAGTTGTTTCCCTGCCTATATTTGTCCGTGTTCCGGCTGTACTCTTATCAATACCATCTAATACAATATTCATTCTTCGTCTCCATATACATGCCGCTCTATACAGACCAAAGCAATTTGAGTCCGGGCGGCTTTGTCACCACAAATATAAAAGGGTAAATGTGTTTCACATTCACCCTTTATTTCGGCACAACTTTTCTTTTTCTTAACTGCAATTAAAAAACAAATACTGCTGCTGCATAAGGAGGAAGGTCAAGGGTAATGCTGTAATCCCTGTAATCACAGTTTCCCTTCTTGGCAGTGATTTCTTTCGGAATCTCCTCTCCGGAACCTCCAAACCGCTCTTCCACACTATTAAGAAGCAGTTTATATTTCTTTTTAGCAGGTACGCCCAACTTGTAATTCTCCCATTTGATCGGTGTCATATTGATAATAAACAACAGATTATTCTTCCCGTTAGCAGATTTTCTGAAAAAGCTGTAAGTACTTCTGTCTTTATCGTCACAGTTAAGCCACTCAAATCCTGCCCAGTTGTTATCATTTTCATACATGCAGGGATATTTACGATAAAGCTTCAAAAGCTCCTTTACGTACTCATGCATTCCCTTATTCAGATCTTCTCCCAGAAGGAACCAGTCAAGCTCCCTTTCCTCGCTCCACTCTCTCTCCTGTCCAAAATCCTGCCCCATAAAAAGCAGTTTCTTTCCTGCATGTCCAAACATATATGTATAACCACAGCGAAGATTTGCATATTTGTCTACCTGATACCCCGGCATCTTGTTCACCATGGAGCATTTCAGATGAACCACCTCATCATGTGACAAAGGAAGAATATAATTTTCACTTTCATTATAGGACATAGCAAAAGTCATCGCATAATGATTGTCCTTTCGGAAGTATGGATCCAGCTTCATGTACTCGCAGAAATCATGCATCCAGCCCATATTCCACTTAAAGGAAAATCCAAGTCCGTCATCCTCTACTTTTCCTGTCACCTTCGGCCAAGCTGTAGATTCCTCTGCAATAGTGATAAATCCCGGATAGGTACCCAGTACAACAGAATTCAAATGCTTGAAAAACTCAATAGCCTCCAGATTTTTGTTTCCACCATACTTATTTGCTACCCACTGTCCATCCTGTTTGCCATAATCCAGATAAAGCATAGAAGCAACCGCATCCACACGGATTCCGTCTATATGATATTCCTTAATCCAGAAAAGCGCATTGGCAATCAAGAAGTTTTTAACCTCTGTTTTTCCGTAATTAAATATCTTCGTTCCCCAATCCGGGTGCTCTCCTTTTCTCGGATCCGGATCTTCAAAAATGCACTCTCCATCAAATCTCCCGAGTCCGTGGGCATCCGTCGCGAAATGTGCCGGTACCCAGTCCAAAATGATGCCGATCTTGTTCTTATGAAGCTTATTGATCAGATACATAAAATCCTGCGGTTCTCCGTATCGGGAAGTTGGCGCAAAGTAACCTGTCACCTGATACCCCCAGGAACCGTCAAAAGGATATTCTGCAATCCCCATGAGTTCAATATGCGTGTATTTCATTTCCTTTAGATAATCAACGATCCGGTCCGCAAATTCACGATAATTGTAAAATCCCTGCTCCTCCGGTCTTGGATGACGCATCCAGGAACCAATATGACATTCATAAATTGCCATGGGCTCTTTATTGTAATCCTTACCGTCTCTCTCTTTCATCCAAAGGTCATCCGACCACTTAAAATCCGAAAGATCTGTTGTACGGGATGCTGTGCCGGGACGCATTTCCGCACTGTTTGCAAACGGATCTGCTTTATAAAGCTTTTCTCCGGATGGTGTTGTAATTAAAAACTTATAAAGTTCACCGGTTTTAACTCCCGGTATAAATAAAGCATGAATGCCGCCAGGACCAAGCTTTTGCATGGGCGCCGCCATTTCATTCCAGTCATTAAAACTGCCAATCACATGAACGCTTGCTGCATTAGGAGCCCAAACTCCGAAAAACATCCCCTCCTGTCCATCCTGCACAGACGGATGCGCACCAAGCTTTTTATAAATATCATAGTGTGTTCCTTGAGCAAACAAATACTGATCCGCCTCTGAAATAAATACCTCGTTTTCTGACTTTTTGCCATTTACTGCCATATCCTGATCCCCCAATTAATATTAATAATGCATAAAGTCCTTTTCTCTAAGGACTATCATATCCTCTTCGTCATATCTCTTGCCGAGAAGAACATCAAAAAAGTGTGCCGGAGTCTTCCTGTCAGCATAGTAAATTGCCTCATCGATCAATTCTTCTATTTCGGCAAGCGTAACTTCATGATCACTTGTCTGCATATCTGCAATTCTGGTATGAAGCGCAAGAATACCTAATTCATCGATGGCATACTCCTGGTCAAGCGCATATTTCTTTGCATATTTTACTAACGTGTGATCATCTAATGCTTCCACATCAACCCTGAGATTAAATACCTCTGTTACTGCTGGATATTTGGTAAGATAATCATTTATGTTTGCCTTGGTATCCTCAAGAAGAACAATCAATCCCTTTTCTTCCTGATTTAATTCCTTGAGGAGCTGTTCTGTAGCTGCCTTTTTCATGGAAGCGGCTTCTTCAATAATGAGCGCCCCTCCGGAAAGCTTAGAAAGGGTAGCGCCTATATCCTTTTTGTTCATGGTGGAACCGGATATCTTTGCTACTTTACCGGAAAAATTATTGTCAGAAAGCTGAACTTCTTTTACCAGCAGTTTTGCAAGCGCCGTTGCCTCTGTTCCTTCCTCTCCGGTAATGATCACATTTCCTGTATAAGATGCCATGCTGATATTGTCAAGTGTTTCAACAATCTGCCTCCTTGTCCGCCTATGATGAATAAACGGTGCAAACTGTTCTTTTTCACTGTTTGTCATTTCTCTGACAGTTCCGGAGCTTTCTTCTGCTTTATCTTTCTTTTGCGCGTTCTCATCGTCGGTATTATCCTTCGAAGCATCATCTGTCTCCGGTTCCGAAATCTTTTCTTCAGAAGCAGCTATAACCTCTTCCGAATTCTCTTCCTCTTCGGATTGCTTTTCATCCTCTGACTCTTCCTCAGCTTCTATCACTTCTTCCGGATTCTCCTCCGGTTCAGATTCATTTAAAATTTCCTCAGCTGGCTCTTCCTGGGTCTCCTCAAGCGCTTCCGGCATGATCGCTTCAGGAGCAGTCGTCTTAACCGCCTCTTCCGGATTTTTCTCTTCTTCCTCTGCCTCCTGCACAGCCTCTGCTTCTATATCTGCTACCTTAACAACTTTAGGACGTTCCTGTCTTACCCGGTCTTTTTCCTCCTTAATTGCCGCCGTGACCATAGCCTTTTCTAATTCTTCCAAAAGACCTGTTTTGGTAGATTCATCAAAATCGGCAAAGAGTGCATCTGTCTGCTGATGAACACGCTTACGGATCTCTTCCATCCTCTTACGTTCATTTTCCTGCTTTATTCTCTCCCACTCGGCCATTACATCCTCAATGCTGAGCTGACCGGTGATCTGCTTTTCAATTTTTTGCTGCTCCGGCATTACCAGAGAAATCTGTCCGTCATATTCCTGAGAGAGCATATTATCATAGCCGGATGGTTTATGAAAGGTTCGAATCACTCCTGTATTGCTGATTGCAGGATCAGGGCTTGCCGCCGCAAAACCTGCCAAAGGCTTTTCTTCTCCCTGGCTTCCGTCACCGGAAACCTCCTGAGATTCTTTTGCAAAAATCGGGGCAAACGGATTGTTGATTCCGTTCTTTTCTACCAATTCCGAAACCACATCCTGAATATTTACTTCCTGCGTATTTCCAAAAAATACTTCTTCCTCGCCGCTTATTATTTCCGCCTCCGGTTGTCCGGCTTCTTCCGCTTTCTCCGGCTGTTCTTCCCCGGTTGTCTGCCCCAAATTCTCCTCTGTGATAAGCTGCATCTCGTCCGTATCCTGACGAAGCTCCGGCTGCGGTTCATCTTCTGAGCTTATTTCCTGACTCTCCTTGGAATCCTCCCTGTCATCCAGTCCCTTGACCGGCTCATATACCTGTGTTTTAAGAGTGTCGTTAACCTCCTGTACCGGTATCTGCTGGGTCTTATGATTTTCGAGAAATTCACGCATGCTTTCTGCCAGCTCTTTTTGAAGATTTAAAGTGTTGTACTCACTTACATCTACTGTCTTGACTTCAATATCAAGATCTTTAGCCGGCATTTCCTGAGTATCTTCCTTAAGCATGTTTTCTTCCAGGCTGAATTCGTTATCTTCTTCGTCTTCCGTTTCGTTTTCTACTCCTGCACGAATAGCCTCCTGATCTGCCTGATAATCCGATGTAATAAAGCCTCCGCTTTCTTTCATCTCAAGATACTTTCCCTGCTGCTCTGTGGAAAGCGGTTCATGAAGCTGCTTCAGTTCCAGAGCCTTTAACACATATCTTCCCTCGCCGAACCACAAAACCATTTCATCACATTCTTCAACACATTTAGAAGCCAGACCAACCCTGTGATAAAGGTAGGCAAGTTCATATGCCCACTTTTCACGGTAATCCCGCTTCTTAAGCTCCTCAAGCACTTCGATACGCTCCTCAAGGCTTACCTCCTGTGCTTCATATAATTTATATTGAAGAATATATCTGCCACTGTCTTTCGGAGCAAGCTGCACGAATTCCTTATAGTATTCCAATGCCTGAACATATTCTCCCAGCTTAATAGAAAGCTCACATAAAGAGTAGACGATCAGCCGCCCTCCGGCATGACGATCATATGCAAGAAGCAGGATGTCCCTGCTATCCTCATATCTTCTGTTAATTTTATACAAATCACTGATGGTACAGAGCATCATGACACTTTTCACTCTGCGCCAGTCAATAGTATCTGCAATTTTCACTGCTTTTGCATATTCTCCGTTTGCAATCAGAGACTTAATTTCATCTGCACGTACTTTATATTCATATTTATCCAAGGTGCTCACCTCATCTATATTCCTGCCTTAAGGCATACTTATCCTATTTTCATTTTCTAAGTTTACCATATGCCTATTCGTATGTCAAAAGGTGCATTTAAAGTAAATCAGATAATTCTGCAAATTGTTCCAGACAGAGTACTTCTCCCCGAATACTTTGACCAAGATTCATTTTTTCCAGTGCATTATATACATCCTGCCTGCTGACAGTAACCGGATTTCCATCCGGACCTTTATATGTAAAACCATTTGCAAGAGCATTTGCCAATGTTTTCCTTCGCTGATTAAAGGCAGCACGAATCATAGAAAACATTTTCTTTTCATCCTTTACATTCACCGGCGGCGTTTCATATTTTTGAAGCCGGATCACTGCACTGCCTACACCCGGCCGCGGCATAAAACAAGTGCTTGGTACATTTAACACAATTTCAGGCCGGGCATAATATTGTACGGCAAGGCTCAGCGCTCCGTAATCCTTCGTTCCCGGACCTACCTGCATTCTTTCAGCTACTTCTTTTTGCACCATGATCGTAATACTGCTTAAGGGAATATTACTTTCAAATAATCCCATGATAATCGGCGTTGTGATGTAATAAGGAAGATTTGCCACTATTTTAATTGGTCTTCTTCCATTTTTTTCTTCCGCTTTTTGCTCAGCCGTCTGCTCTGCTTTCTGCTCAACAGTCTGTTCAACAGTTTGTTCTACTATCCGCCTGATATCCACTTTCAGGATGTCATCGTTTATGATGGTTACATTATCATATTCTCCCAATGTTTCATTTAAAATGGGAATTAAATTTTTATCAATCTCGACTGCAATTACCTGCCCTGCCTTTTCAGCTAAATATTGTGTCATGGTGCCGATTCCGGGTCCGATCTCCACCACGCAATCATTTTTCGTAATTTCAGAAAGTCCGATAATCTTGTTTACAATATTTGCATCAATTAAAAAATTCTGTCCAAATTTCTTTTGAAAAGCAAAACCATATTTTTTTATTATTTCCGCAGTAGCCGTAGGTGTCGCCAAATATGCCATCCTTTTACTCCCATCTGTTTTCTGCTTAACAATTACTGTATTCCATAAAATCTTTTCGCGTTTTCAGCTGTTATCTCAAGCACTTCTTCTCTGCTAAGGTTTTTTAATTCTGCCAATTGCTCTGCCACATAAAAAATATATTCTGACTGATTTCTCTTGCCACGATAAGGCTCCGGCGCCAAATAAGGGCAATCTGTTTCCAGCAAAATCTTTTCCATTGGAATATGCATAACCGCTTCTTTTAGTTTTTTGGCATTCTTAAATGTTAGTACCCCGCCTATTCCAAAATAATAATCCATATTCAGGTATTCTCTTGCTATCTCCCATGTATAAGAGAAACAGTGAATAACTCCTTTTGTTTTATGAACATCCCACTCTTTCAAAATCTCCAGTGTATCCGCAGCTGCATCGCGGGAATGGATAATTACAGGAAGACCTGTCTCCTCCGCCAGTCTTAACTGTTCCTTAAACCACTTCTTTTGTACTTCTCTATCCGGCTCCGGCCAATAATAATCAAGTCCTATCTCACCAATTGCAACAATTTTCTGCCGGCCGGCTATTTCCCGTATCCACTCCATATCCTTTAATGTAAGCTCCGCTGTCTCTGACGGATGGACGCCTGCCGCACCATAGACAAACGGATACTGCTCTGTAAACTCCAATGTCTTTGCCGTAGAAGCAATACTTGCTCCCACATTAACTATATACTCAATTCCTCTTTCTCTCATATGAGACAAAAGCTCTTCTCTGTCCTCGTCAAAAGCTTCGTCATCATAATGCGCATGCGTATCAAATATCATCAAAAACACCTCTTTAAAATTTTTTCAAAAAAATACTTGCAAACTAAAACACATTATACTATAATAACTCTTGCGTTGTAAATGAAACAACTTATAACCATGCGTCTTTAGCTCAGTTGGTAGAGCACCTGACTCTTAATCAGGGTGTCCAGGGTTCGAGCCCCTGAAGACGCATCGAGTACCATTTTTGAGGACGTAAGAGCCTTGGGGATGGTGCTTTTTTTATAACTATACAATGGACATAACGCTTTGCAGCACGCACCCTGCGCATAAAAAACCGCCAGATTTATTCTGACGGTTTTAATAGCTTTTCAAATTCATCAGCCGGCATAGGCTTGTAAAAATAAAATCCCTGTACACATCTGCTGCCCTGCTGCTTGATAAAATCCACCTGTTCCATGGTTTCCACACCTTCTGATACAACATCAAATCCGAGATTTTCCGCAAGCTGCATCATTGCTGAAATAACGGCCCGGCTTTTATCGTCTAACTGGTTCTTTAAGAAAAATCCTCCATCTAACTTAATTACATCCACCGGCAGAGATTTCATAAGACTCAGGGTGGAAAAGCCTGCACCGAAGTCATCCATAGAGGTTATGTATCCGATATCCTTCATCTGCTTGATCATATCAATAAGACGTTCCGTATCTTCAAAAAATACGCTTTCTGTAATCTCCAGCTCGATCTGTTCCGGCTTTAACCCGTATTTATCGCTTAATCCTTTCATATAAGAAGGTAGCTCATCATTGAGTAGGTGAAGCCTGGACACATTGACCGAAATCAGCGGTACCTTCTTCCCCGCATCCTGCCATTTTTTAATCAAACGGAAAGTCTCTTCGTAAACGAACTTGTCAATTTCCACGATCAGTCCATTTTCCTCGGCAAGCGGAATAAACCGTCCGGGAGAAATCAGATTATTATCCTTGTCAACCAGCCGCACTAAGGCCTCTGCACCAATAATCTCATTGCTCACAATATCTACTTTAGGTTGAAAATACACTCTGAAGAAACCCTTTTGAAGGGAATTTTTCATGGTTCTGTTAGTCTCTTCACGCTCCCGCTCCTGATCCTCAAACTCCTTGGAGTATACATAAACCCCTTTTGTCTCATAAATATTTTTCAGCGCAACCTTTCTCGCTTTCATCGCTCTGTCAAGACATCTGCTGATGTATTCTTCGTCATCTGAAATATCATAGATACCGGCAAAGCAGTTAATCGAAATATTAGGAAACCGCTTCCGGAACATACCTGTTATGGAATCCGAAAGTTCCCTCACCCTCTGATAGATTCTTTCCATAGGGCGTTGGTTCATCAATGCTGCAAAATCGTCCCCCTTAATGCGGCATAAAAGCTCACCTTCCTGAAGACCTTCCTGTATTTCTTCCGTAAACTTACGAAGAACCTGATCTCCGATCTCATATCCATATTCATCGTTGATTCTGGAAAAATCCTGTATTCCCAAGAATAAAAGTGTATATCTTCCCTTTTTCTTCTTGATGGTTTTCACTGCCTCGAGTTTAAACTTCTCATAAGACATTGCCCCGGTTAACTGATCTTCACCCTTCACACGCTCCATGAAAGCCGTAACATTGGATTTGCACAACAAAAACAGTCTGTCGCCGGGTGTTCTGTCCATCACGGATGCAGTCAGCGTATACCAACTGTCTTCTTCACTGTCATAGGTTTCTATGATATTCTGCTCATCATCGCTCTGACAATCCCTAAGCGGACATGCCGGACAAGGCGTATTTCTTCCCATAAAAGCTTCATAACAAATCTGTCCATATTTAGCCCCAGGATAACATTCTCTGGCATAATGACTCATATATCGGATCCGATAATCCTGCTCCCCGACCATATAATAAATCAGATTCTGCACATCCATGGCCTTCTTGCCGACCATGTATTCTGTCTTCAGCTCTTCCTTGGTCTGCCGTTGGAGCATATAGCTTGATATCATCCTTGTGATACTGGACAAAGTAGCAACTTCCGCTTTATTCCAGTCTCTTTCTTCCCAACTCTCAAAAGTAAGAACTCCCGCCATCTTGCCATTATCCAGAATCGGAAACTGAATTGCCGATACGGGCACTTTATTCATAATTAAAATGTCCTTACCATAATCTTCCTTCTGATCTTTTCCGCCGGTCAGAATATTGTACTCCAGCTCCTGATAATACTGCTCCATAATATACCAGTTTGTGCTGGCAGTCTGTTCCATTTTCTCCAGGTCGTCCCCGTCATCCTCCCTTACCCATCTGGAGGTAACCCGGATTTGCCTGTTTACGGGATCCCACTCCATAAGCGTGCTTCGATCCAGTGAAAAATAAAGGCATACTTCCTTAAAAATCTTATGTATCGCCTGATAAAAATCTCGTTCACTGCTCATGGTCATGAAAGAGAAATCAAACAGATCCTTATTGATATTAACAAACTGTTGATTAGACATTATCTCACTATTGTCATTTTCATTCATTTTGCGGCGTGTCTCTCCGGTAACTGTTCCATAATCAACATCCTTTTGATAAATGGCATACTGATTTTTGCCGTTTTTCTTTGCATGATACAGAGCAATATCCGCATTTCTATACAATTCTTCAAAATTTTTGCCGTCTCTGGGGAACAGTGCCGCTCCAAGACTGATACTGCACTTTTGCCCGTCTCTCTCTTCTATAAATACCTGAAAGCGCTGCATCATTTTATTTGCATGCCGGCTGAACTCAGCTTCTCCCCCGATATGAGTGCAGTAAACCAGAAATTCATCTCCAGATATCCTGCTTACAATATCCTTCGCTTCAAAATTGGTGTATATGATGTTTGCTGCCGTTTCAAGAACGGCATCACCGTAAACATGTCCATATGCCTCGTTAATTCTGCTGAAATCATCCAGATCAATCAGCATAAGCACACTGTCACTTTCTTCCGGGTTCATGATCCTTTTCTCGATCATTTTTCTGGCAACTTCCATGTTGTAAAGGCCTGTGAGAGCGTCCTTCGTCACTTCCTTTTCCAAAAGCTCCCTGTCGTTTTTCTCTCTGGTAATATCTGTTGCTTTTCCGACCACTTTAACCGGTGTACCATTTCCATCATAGACGGCATTTCCTTCCTGCCGCAGCCACGCAAACTTTCCATTGTCACGAAGCGCTCTGAACTCATACATAATATGAGCTTTACCCCGGTCTAAGTTGTCGCAGAAATCCTCAAAAACCTGAATATCTTCCGGATGAATCAGATTCCATTCCAGTATTTGTTCTCGATAGTTCTCAACAATCAGGTTATCATTACTCCATTTTCCTTCCAGTTTGCGGCTTTGGATCAGACGCTTCCCTTCAATATCATACTCCCATAATCCACAATCCTGATCACTGCCGTATAACTCTGCGTTTTGTTCCATAACCTTTAACTGACTTTCGAGAGCTTCAATCTTTTTTTTAAGCTCTACTGTTTTATCCGCATCCATGCTCTTACCCCTGCCTAACCCCTATAAATATCTTTTGAAAACACATTAATTATATCACTTTATCAATACCCAAACAATAGGACTTTCCGTACAGATTTCGTACTTTTCTATTTTACAGGACACGCTGCTTTTTAAACTGTTTCGGAGTAACCCCTTTCCATTTTCTGAAGGTCTTGATCAAATGGCTGCTGTCCGAAAATCCTGTTTCCTGACTGATATAGCCCAGATCAAAGTCCGTAAACAAAAGCAGATCCACCGCCTTATTTACCCGGATAAATTCAATATACTCCTTGCAGGAACGTCCATAGTACTGCTTAAAATTTTTAGCAAAATAAGAGTAACTCATATTACACATATCTGCCAGGTCTTCCACTCTGAGCGCTTCTCCGGCATGTGCATCGATATATGCTGTTATCGCATGAATAGAATCTGTTTCCGCTGTGCGGGATACCGCTTTGTCCGTATTAAAACCGTTGGCACGCCAAATACGTATTAAGTGCATCAAGAGATAACATATTTTATTGTGGACGACAATATCATATCCGTAATTCTTATTCCAAAGCTCGCTCCGGCACTCTTCAAGGATCTCCTTTACGTGCAGTTCACGAATCATTTCCTCCTTAAAGCAAACGTTTGCTTCTGTGCTTTTTTTTGCACTTTCTAAAATCACCCTCAGGTGGGGTGCATAGCTATTTTCTGTATAAAGTTTATTGACATCAAACTTTATTCCCTCATATTTAAGGGGTATATTAGTAGCCGTATATATGGCATGTACTGTCTCCGGATGAAAAAGAATCATATCGCCCGGCTCCACTATAAAGCTCTCGCCGTCACATTCTATCAATCCGGTTCCTTCCAACATATAGATAATCTCCATAAAATAATGCCAATGGGGCCGTATGGGAAATGTCATATAGGAAGTATCATATAAAAAGGCCTCGTAAGGGGACTCCATGGTATCACAATACTCAAATAAATACTGCATTTCTTTCTCCTGAATAGATTTTTACAATTTTTATATGGCTACATTATAGCGAAAAAGCTTTTGAAATGCTATAGTTTTTTTATTGTTAGAAATAAACATAAAAATACAACTACGAATAAGAGGGATTGTGCAGTATGAAATCAACATCAACACAGAACAAAGGCTTTCAATTGGATATTTCTGCTGGATATTTCCAGAATGGCGGTGTAAATATTATGGCATTTGACGATATTTATCCCGCAGGTCATCAATCGGGCGTGAGCATCATCATGCACGGACATCGTGTTGCAACCAACGGCGACATCCGTTTTGAGCAGACTCCGGGGCAATGGCAGCCCACTCCAAAACAGGAAGACCGTATACTTAATGAAGCGGAAAATACAATTACAACCACTCTCAGTTATCCAAATTTTGCAGGACATTTAAAAGGCTTTAATCCTATGATCTATCCGGATCATCAGTTTCAATACGAAGTTGAAGTCAAAGGTACAAAAGATGCTGTGCTTGTAACTGTAAATCTGGATAAACCAATACCTGATAAATATGTAGGAAAGTTATGTTTCAATCTGGAGCTTTTCCCCGGTTCTTTATTTGGGAAGCCCTGGATCATGGATTCCAAACAGGGAATCTTCCCCATGCAGGCAAACGGCCCTACTCTTTCCATGCCAACAAACTATCTGCATACGGACGGTTTTCCAGTCCCTGATACAAAGGTGGACAAAAAACGTCTTTCAGGAGATAATAAAGGATATAATCCCATCATTGCAGATGATATTATTGCCAGCCCATATGCAACAGGCAGACGATTCACCGTACAACCGGATGATCCTTATAACCGTTTTACCATTGAAACTCTGGAAGCGGACCTGAAATTATATGATGGACGTATGAATCACAATAACGGATGGTTTGTGGTCAGCAGCGAAATTCCTGCCGGCAAGGCCAAAGGAGCCGTTCAATGGATTATCACTCCTCACGTGGTGAGTGATTGGATTTATCCTCCTGTTATTCAGATTTCACAGGTTGGGTACCATACCAGACAGCCCAAGAATGCCGTTATTGAACTGGACAAGCACGATACCGTCCGGAAGGATGCCGTTCTCTTTCGAATAACCGAACACGGAGAAGAACCGTTTCTTACTCTTTCCGGAGAAGAATGGGGAGATTTTCTCCGCTATCATTATCTGGTATTTCCCTTTACCGAAGTGAGGGAAGAAGGACTCTACAAAATTCGATATGGCTCGTCGGAATCTTCTGTTTTCAGAATTGCCGATGATGTTTATGACCGCGGAGTATGGCAGCCGGTACTGGAATACTTTCTTCCTGTACAAATGTGTCACATGCGTGTAAATGAAAAGTATCGTGTATGGCATGGCCTGTGCCATAATGATGATGCCCGTATGGCTCCTGTCAACTGGCTGCATTTTGACGGATATGAGCAAGGTACTTCCACCCTTACCAAATACCAGCCGGGCGATGTTGTTCCCGGATTAAATGTTGGAGGCTGGCACGATGCCGGTGATTATGATCTGCGAGTGGAATCTCAATCCGGCGAAGCATATATCCTTACACTTGCCTATGAAGAATTTCATGTAGATTATGATGTTACTACCATTGATCAACTGGCAAAGGTTACGGAAATTCATCAACCGGACGGCAAAAACGACATCCTACAGCAGATAGAACATGGACTGTTGACGGTTGTCGGCGGTTACCAGTCACTAGGCCGGCTATACCGGGGTATTATCTCCAGCGGGCTGCGGCAATATGTTCATTTAGGTGACAGCTCCACTATGACAGAAGGGATCATGGGAGATGAAGATGACCGGTGGGTATTCACAGAAGAAAATCCGCCCCGGGAGCTGACAACGGCTGCACATTTAGCGGCGGCCTCCCGAGCGATGCGGGGATTTAACGATACTTTGAGCGATCAGGCTCTGCAGGCTGCCTCGGAGCTGTATGAAATTACGGATGGAAGCGAAAAAGCAAGGGTTCCCAAAATTCATGCCGCTGTAGAATTGTTTTTAACTACAGGGGAGCAAAAATACAAAGACTTTCTGCTTTCGGAAACAGCATTCATCGCGGCAAACTTGGAATCAACAGGATGGATCATTTGCCGCGCACTGAAAAAGCTAAACGATAATAGTTTTTCAAAAACTATCCGTGATGCATTACAGCCACTGAAAACACATTTTGATGAGCAGAGTGCGGAAACCCCTTACGGAATTCCTTATCGCCCTTATATCTGGGGCGCAGGATGGAATATTCAGCATATTGGCTTCCATTATTATTTCCTGCACAGAGCGTTTCCCGATCTGTTTGGACCTGAATTGATCTTTAATGCGCTGAATTTTGTACTTGGCTGCCATCCGGGATCAAATACCGCTTCCTTTGCTTCCGGCGTAGGAACAAAATCAACTACTGTAGCATACGGCTGCAATCGTGCAGACTGGTCTTATATTCCCGGCGGAGTTGTTTCTGGTACTGCATTGATCCGCCCTGACTTCCCGGAGTTATTGGAATTTCCTTATCTCTGGCAGCAGATGGAATATGTTTTAGGCGGCGGTTCTTCAACTTATATGTTCCTTGTACTGGCCGCACAACAATTACTTAATGTAGATCCATGTAACTAAAAACATTTATAGAAAGGAATAAATTATGCAGTTTTTAAAAGGAATTACATTTGCTCCCTTTTGTCCGAAAGGAAGTTTTCAAAAAAAAGAAGCTTATGAAAGCTTTGACAATTTAGTTAGCTGTACCGGAGCAAACTTTATTACACTTGTGCCTAACGGTCTGCAGGAAACTCCTCAGTCGGAAGATATCTCGTACTCATCCTATGCTACATTATCCGACGAAGAATTGATTCAGATGATCGATTACATTCACGACGCAGGGCTCACTATTGCATTAAAGCCTACCGTAAACTGTATGAACGGAACCTGGCGTGCACACATTAATTTTTTTGATAAAGACGTACATTGCGAACCCAAATGGAGTAACTGGTTTGCTTCTTATACAAAATTTCAACTTCATTATGCGAAAATTGCTGAAGAAACCGGATGTGAAATGTTTATAGCTGGCTGCGAGATGGTTATGTCCGAACGCCGAAGCGATGAATGGAGAAAACTTATTTCTGATATCCGCAGTGTTTATCACGGTCCCGTAACTTATAATACGGACAAATACCAGGAAGACAACGTAACCTGGTGGGACTGCGTTGATTATATCTGTTCCAGCGGATATTATCCCACCAACGACTGGGACAAAGAGCTTGATCGGATCGAACAGGTTGTCAAAAAATTCCAAAAGCCGTTCTTCTTTGCCGAATGCGGTTGTATGTCTACAAAAGGCTCATCCGCTGCTCCCAACGACTGGACTTTACACGGTGATGTAGATCTGAAAGAACAAGCTGATTGGTATACGGCTATGTTCGAAGCCTGCCGGAAGCGGAGCTGGGTTGAAGGCTTCTGCCTCTGGGACTGGCCGTGGAAGCAATACGCAGCAAATCAGGCGGAATCCCATTGCGGTTATAATATTTATGCAAAACCCGCTCAGGAAGTTGTCAAGAAATATTATGATAAATTTTAATATGCCTACATCTTTTAATTACTATATCCCCTTTTAAATGGCTGGCGGAAATTATTTTTCCGTCAGCCATTCCCCCTTTTACCCATATTTATCACATGAATCAGAAAACAATCCCTGCAGATTCCATTATAACTCCAACAAGCACCCCAATCACGTACAAAAGTGCGGTAATTTTTATGTTTTCTTTCACATTGTCATTTACTTTAAAAAGAACAAGCAGCCCTACTCCCGTTCCAGAAAGAAGACCTGAGATCATGGGTCCGGCTCCAAGAACCCCTTCCAGATAAAGCTGCGTCAGCACAACAGAGGACGCACAGTTCGGAATCAATCCCACCACCCCTGCAAGCACCGGACCTAAAACGGGCTTTGATGAGAGGAAAGATGCAAGCGCAGCATCTCCAATCCATTCAATCACAAGATTCAGCAAAAACGACACCAAAATAATAAATACAAAAATCTGAAGGGTATGGTTAAATGCCGATTTTAAAATATTACCCTCTCCGCAGTGACAATGCTGATGATCACAGATCTGCTCGATTCGAAGTTCATCTTTACGATCTCCGTTTCTTTTTTGTATCCATAAATCCACCAAAGCCCCTGCCGCTATACCAACTGCTGCCTTAAGCAGAAGAATTTTGACTATAACCGACAGCTTTACCTGTTCAGATATCAGTATGGGAAGCATCTCATCTGACGTGGACAAAAAAACTGCCAAGAGTGTACCTAACGTAATAATCCGGCCGGCATACAAATTGGTAGCCGCTGCCGAAAACCCACACTGCGGAACCACTCCGAAAACACCACCGAGAGCAGATCCCCATCTGCCGGATTTCTGCAAAATCAGTCTTGTTTTTTGGCTGGTCTTATGTTCCATATATTCCATCACCAGATATGTAATAAATAGAAATGGAAGAAGCTTTGCTCCATCCAACAGAGCCTCCATTGCTGCGCCAAATATCATGTTTCTTCTCCTTTTGGCATACGCCTGCTTACATTACAAATTTATTTACTGCCCTGTACTCACGAAAAAGACATTTTTTCGTTACCATGGATGCAGTAAACCTGTCTCTCAAACTCAAACCAAATATCAAGACCTGTAGGATTATAGAGAATCCGTCCATCTGTAGAACGCTTCAATTCCCTGAAAGCTTTCACATATTCTAATATTTCAATATTTGTTGCCATCCAGATACTCTCTGCATCCTTTGAGATATACTGAAAGAAATCCTCCAGCTTCTGCCAGTTATTGTTCTGGGCAAACTCATAACTGTGTCCCCACAGATAAAACAATTTGACTTTTCCGTCCCCACCGTCACAAAACTGCTTTGCAAGCTCCATTAATTTCGGTGAATTGTGATGACAGGTCGGATGCCACTCCAGAAAGTCCTGCGGAAGATCAAAGCTTTCCGTACTGACTACGGTTCTCGCATACTCAATCCCGCAGGCACTCAAAATTTCTTCTACAGCTTCATTATAAGTCCCGTACGGATAGGCAAATCCTCTCACAAGTTCCCCTGTCAGCTCTTCAAGATTTTTCCTGTCCTTGATCACTTCTGCCACTCCCATATTAGCGGGGATAGCTGTCAGCGAAGGATGAGTCACGGTATGGGAGGCAACCTCATGTCCCCAGTATAAATCTTTTACCTCTTCAGCGTCAATTCTGGAAAAATCTGTATCTATCCCGTTTATCACCCTTTGATCTTTCTGTGAAAATGATCCCGAGTTCAAATTAAAGGTTCCCCGAATACCATAATTATTCATCAACTGAACCAGTTTTCTGTCATGAATAGTATTATCGTCATAACTAAGTGTCAGCGCCTTTCTTTTTCCCTCTTTAAAAAGCATTTCCAAACCTCCATACATAATAATCCTCTCCCTTCTTTGTTATAATAAACCAACGGCATTCACTACGGTAAGTATTCCAAAAACCAACGGCTGATGAAGCATATAAATAAGCAAAGAATGTCTGCCCAAAAATGCCAGCGATTCCCATTTTCTGATTAAACAACCGTTCCTGAATCCTCCGCTTCTTTCCATCATACGATAGATAAAATATCCTGACAAGAACAAAAAGAACCATGGAATAAATGAAAAATAGTCGGTAGAAAAGAACCCCTGCACTGGAAATCCCAAAAAGGTAGTGAAATAGCTACTGTACAGCATTTGGGGCAGCCTGGCAATATTCCATCTTTCAAACCCCAAAAAACCACTGTTGACATTTCTTGTAACAAGAAACAGAAACAACGAAAATAGCAGTCCCAGCCTTGGAGGCACCTTACTTGATAATTTACTCAGCGGTATCATAAAAAGCATACTGCTCCCAGTCATGGTAAGTACCCCAAATACAACCCGCTCCTGCGGCATAAAGATCAGCGTGACGACACTTACCAGTGCACCTGCACCAAAAACAAGTAATCCCCTCTTTAACGGCCTATGCCCTAATGACCAACAAAATCCGGAAAGCAAAATAAAGCTCCAGCAGATACTCTGCTGCCAGATATATGCACCTGTTCCCTGATACCATGTCCAATTTTTGTGAAAAAGGTACACCAGATCCCAACTGCCATGATAAACAATCATACTAATCAGCACCAGCCCCCGAAAGCTGTCAAGAAGCCCATAACGCTGTTTATTGCTTCCTTTTACCTCATTTTCCACATTATCATCCATCCTTATCATTTCTTTTGCTATTTTCTACATTACCACAAACAGTTGTAATTGACCACCAGCTTTCATTTTGATATAATCTTTTATATAATATTTTAAATTTTCCTAAAACAAATACCAAGAGAAAGGAAATGTAACATGGCTAAACTGATTATCAATGAGCAAAAAAAGCTGGGAAAAATCCATGAAGAAATTTATGGTCATTTTTCCGAACATTTAGGAAGATGTATTTATGAGGGATTATACGTTGGAGAAAATTCCGAAATTCCTAATGTGAATGGTATCCGCAGTGATGTAGTCGCTGCTCTGAAAGATATGAAGATTCCTGTTCTGCGCTGGCCCGGCGGCTGCTTTGCAGACGAATACCATTGGAAAGACGGAATCGGCCCGAAGGAAACACGAAAGAAAATGATCAATACTCACTGGGGAGGCGTTCTGGAAGACAACAGCTTTGGCACCCACGAGTTTATGGATCTCTGTGAGCAATTAGGATGTAAAGCATACATAAATGGCAATGTGGGAAGCGGTACGGTTCAGGAAATGTCCGAGTGGGTTGAATATATGACTTTTGACGGCGTATCTCCCATGGCAGATCTGCGCCGTAAAAACGGTCGTGAAAAGCCCTGGAAAGTGGATTATTTCGGTGTAGGTAACGAGAACTGGGGCTGCGGCGGAAATATGACTCCCGAATATTACGGAAATCTATACAGAAGATATCAGACTTATATCCGTGATTACGCAGGCAACGGCAGTATAACCAAAATCTGCTGTGGTCCAAACTCGGCTGATTACCATTGGACAGAAAACGTTCTGAAAACAACTTTCGACCACACTCCGGAGCATCTTCACGGATTTATGGATGGACTCTCCCTCCATTACTATACAGTGCCGGGTCCCTGGGAGCATAAAGGAAGCGCAACAGAATTTGATGAAAATGACTGGTTTCTTACCCTTAAAAAAGCTTATTTTCTTGACGAACTGATTCGCAAACATAGTACCATTATGGATCAATACGACCCCGAAAAGAAAATAGGTCTGATGGTTGATGAATGGGGATGTTGGTTTGATGTTGAACCTGGTACCAATCCGGGATTCCTCTATCAGCAAAATACTATGAGAGACGCTCTCGTAGCCGGTATCTCTTTAAATATTTTTAATAAGCACTGTGACCGTGTAAAGATGGCAAATATTGCCCAGCTTGTGAATGTTCTTCAATCCGTAATCCTTACGGAAGGAGCAAAGATGCTGCTTACCCCTACCTATTATGTATTCCGTATGTACAAGTATCACCAAAATGCACAGCTTCTTGACAGCTCTATGGAAATAGCCGAAATTGGAAACGAAGAACATAAGGTTCCTGCTGTCAGTGAATCTGTTTCCATGAGTGAGGATGGCACCATTCACATTACTCTGGGAAATCTCTCTCCTTCTGAGGAGCAAGAAATAGAAATACAATTTTATGAACAAAAACCGGCACAAATAACCGGCAGTATTCTGACAGGCAGCATGACTGCTCACAATACCTTTGATCAGCCTGATGCCGTGAACGAGCAGGAGTTTACCGCATATTCCGTTACTGATCAAAACACGATCAAATTAACTCTTCCCCCTTGCAGTGTTCTTCATCTTGGGGTAAATGCATAATGGAAGCAAACAGAATCTGCAGAAGGTGTCTCACAAAAGAGATGCCTTCTGCAGATTATTTCCAAACAATGTACGACTACATTTCACAATTGGATCCTGATATAAAAACACCGGATGATCTATATGCGCAAAGACTTTCATGCTGCAAAGAATGCGACAGCCTTTTAAGCGGTATGTGTCGGCTTTGCGGCTGCTTTGTAGAAATGCGCGCGGCAATATCCAAAAATCACTGTCCCGGAGTTCATCCAAAATGGTAGTTGACAATTCCGCCACAAACAGCGGAGCTGCCAGCTACCACATCAATCAACCTTCTTCCAAATAATTCACATAATCCAAACCGCTGAATTTTTCCAAAACCTGACTGTGTTCCATGGGTCTCTTTAAATCCAGATCAATGGAAATCGCCACATCAGAGACTTGCAGCGTCTTCTCTTTTACTTTGCTCATGGAAAGAAGCTCATACCCTTCTTCTGATAAGTATTTTCGGAGCTTCATAACTCCTTTCTCTCTTTCCACTTCCAGATAAACACTCATATAATGACTATGGCGTTCCACACTCTGGCTAAAGCGCTGCAAAAGACGGTTCGCAATCATGATCAGCGCAAAGCAGACCACTCCTGTCGTCAGAAATCCGCCGCCTACCGCCATGCCCATATTGGCTGTTACCCACAGACTGGCTGCCGTTGTCAGTCCCTTGATCCGATTTCTTCCGGTAATTATAATCATTCCCGCTCCGAGAAATCCGATCCCGCTGACCACCTGGGCAGGAATTCTTCCTACATCCGTCTGCATAGTTCCTCTAAGCGCCAGTTCCATATTTAAAACAATTGCGACCGCAGCTCCAAGGCTTACTAATGCAAAGGTTCTGATTCCAACATAATGATAATGATTCTTGGTGACTCTTTCCCAGCCGATCAAGCTTCCAAAAAGAGTTGCAATAACCAGGCGAATCGCTATTGCTGCCTCACTATATCCCTCCAAGAAACCGATAAATTCCTTCATGGTCATCACCTCCCCGGTCTGCGGTCAAATATTGTTCTCTATTTGGTTACTTTATAAATCATAATACATCTTAAATTCTGCCGGATTCGGAATCTGCTCCATCTTTTTCAGTTCCCCTCTCTTACGGGAGATCCAGACATCAATCAGTCTCTCCGGGAACACACCGCCCTTTGTCAGATACTCGTGATCTGCTTCCAGTGCATCCAATGCTTCATTTAATGATTTCGGCAGACCCTTGATCTTTTTCTGCTCTTCTTCTGACAAGGTATAAAGGTTAAAATCATAAGGTCCCCAGCCATTTGCCTCGGGATCGATCTGATTCTCAATACCGTCGAGACCCGCCATAAGAATTGCCGCATAAGCATAATACGGATTTGCCGTTGCATCCGGGTTACGCAGCTCAAATCTCTTTGTTTCCGGAGATTTAGCATATGCCGGAATTCGAATAACCGCACTACGGTTTGAAGTTGCATAGCCGATGGTAACCGGCGCTTCAAATCCCGGAACCAGACGTTTAAAGGAATTGGTGGAAGGGTTCGTAAATGCGCACAGGGATGCAATATGTTTCAACAAACCTCCCATGAAGTAATGAGCGGTCCGGCTCAGTCCCGAATATCCGTTTTCATCATAGAATAACGGCTTTCCGTCTTTAAAGAGCAGCATATGAACATGCATGCCGCTTCCTGCCTCCTGATAAATAGGCTTCGGTAAAAAGGTAGCGGTCTTACCCTCTTTAGCTGCCATATTTTTGATAATGTACTTAATAATCATGGTGTTATCCGCCATATCCGGCATATCGGCAAGCTCTACCTCGATCTCCATCTGGCCGGGTCCGCCTACCTCATGATGATGATATTTAACCTGAATACCCCAGTCTTCCATCATCATACACATGCGGCTCCGCAGATCATATCCCACATCCTGAGGCGCCGACACATGATATCCTCCCTTATAGGGAACCTCAAAGCCATTATTTCCCGGTGTGTCCAGACTGCAGTTCCACTCTGCCTGTCTGGTATCGATCCGATATCCGCACTGCTGCGGCGTTACTTCAAACCGCGCACTATCAAATAAATAAAATTCAAATTCCGGTCCTATCACCATACGATCAGCAATTCCGCTTTCCTTCATGTATTCCACAGCCCGCAGGCTTACATTTTTCGGATACTGATCAAAAGGCTTGTTCTCTCCTTTTCCAATGGTACATACATTTCCGCACATCGTCAGTGTAGGTACTTCGGCAAAGGGGTCCACATATGCCGTATCCGGATCCGGCAAGAAAACCATATCGCTCTTTTCAATAGGCGCATACCCGTAATTAGAACCGTCAAAGCCGATTCCATAAGTAAAGGTATTCTCCCCAAACCGCTCCACAGGAATTGTGATATGACGCCAGCGGCCGTCAATATCGGTCATCTTGAAGTCGATCATGCGGATTTGGTTTTCCTCGCAAATTTTTTTGATTTTTTCAATCTTATCCATAACCCTTGTCCCTTTCTTCGACACATAGTGTCCTGTTTTTTGCATTGCTGCAACTGTGCTTATTATACCATATACCGACAAGCTTCTGCACTACAATTTTCTCCTAAAAAAGTATCTATTTCACAGGAGTAAAATCTATGATATGATTATACTGTTAATTCGAGTTTACAAAGGAGGAACTATGAACCGATCAAAAAAACGAGTGATAATAGCGGCTGCTGCAATTCTTATTATTGGCAGCCTTATGACAATTTTAAACCAGCCAATATACACAGAGGCGGCGGGCCGTCCTGTTGCAATTGAATCCTGTCTGATATCCGGATCTGATGTGGTATGCCAGATCAAAGCCAGCAGTATTCCTTCCAGCGATGACGGCAAATTTTACATTTATGCGGATGAGGTTTATCTGGACGGACCTACCGGAGATGTGGTTGCTACCGTTAAAGCCGGAACTTCCGTTTCTGTAAGCTTTCCTCTGAATTACAATACTTCGGAATCAAATTTAAGCCGTAAATTCTTAGTTGCCGTTAAACGGAATGGACAAATGAGCCAGGTCAGTGATGAACACTACATTACAAACCCGGAAGCTCTGGCAACACTGACCTCACCCCGAATGAATGTCGGAATCAAGGGTATTTTGCCAGAGATTGAAAGGATTACTGATGGCGGGCTTCAGGATCTCGGCATTCAACAGGTCGTTTATAACATGCATCTTGATGATATTTGTTCCGGCGAGTCCGTTCCCGAAGCAATCCCTTTTGATTACAATGGGAAGACTTATTACTTTGATGGTCCTATGGTTCGCAATTATGACGGAGCCGTCAAAGCCTTCAACAGCTACGGCATGCAGGTCACAATGGTGCTTTTAAATCATGGAACCGGCGCTTATTCACAGGATTTGATCCATCCTTCCGCGAAAGGAGGAGCCTGCGATGGATATGCTATCAATATAGCGGACGCTGCAGGTACCGATCATCTGAAAGCGATCGGAGCCTTTTTGGGACAGCGTTATTCCGGAAAAATGGACTGCGGACAAGTTGACAATTGGATCGTAGGTAATGAAGTCAACGCCCGGACCTCCTGGTGGTACAGCAATTCCACCTCGTTAGATTATAATGTAAATATTTATGTCAAAGCATTCCGCATTATTTACAACGAACTGAAAAGCGCAAATGCCAATGTTCGGATTTATAATTCCATTGATCAGGAATGGAACCGGAAGTCCAATCCCGGCAGCTTTCTCTCCAAAGATTATCTGGATCAGTTCAACTATTATATGATCCGGGAAGGGAATATTGACTGGGGACTTTCTTTCCACCCATATAATTCTCCACTGTATGATCCCTATGCATGGAACGGACCGGAAACATGGGTGAAGAACAGCCTCACGTCCCCTTATATTACCATGCAGAACATTGATATTTTGATCAACTACATGCATCAGCCAGCATTTTTAAGTCCGGCAGGAGAGGTTCGCAGTATTTCCATTGCAGAGATCGGCTATACCTCCAGCTTCGGAGATGCGGCCCAGGAAGCGTCCATTGCATACGGTTACTTAAAAGCAGCCTCTATTCCGGATATTGACGCCTTTATCCTGTTCCGTCAGACAGACGACGCACATGAAATGGAAAGCCATCTTGCACTCGGCCTGTATGACCTGAACGGAAATAAGAAACCCTCTTATGAGATTTATAAGAATCTTGGCACACCCAACGAAGCGGCCGTAAAAGAAAGAGCCTCCCAGATTATCGGTATGGATATTGATCAAATGATCAATGAAAAGATTATCTGGACAAGGCCCGGAACCGGTGTTGTACAATAATGATTCCTATACAAAAAACGGCATAGTGTCAGCTATGCCGTTTTTGTAACATGATTAACTGGGTACTCCTCTACAGGTCGTCCGCTCAATCCTGACAACGAGAAGTTATCTATCGGGATATCTTAAATAATAAATGTCATTTCCTTCCATATACTTTGTTTTCTTGAATCCATGTTTTATGTAGAATTTCGCCGCCAGTTTGTTTTCCTTATGACATCCTAAAGCTATGGGTCTGACTCCAAAATCTTTATAAACTTCAGCAATTGCCATTTCCAGCGCCCTACCGCCAATTCCTTTCCCACGATACTTTTTATCAATAACAAACCCCATTAAACGATAAAAAGGCTCACTTTTCATTTCAGGTGGATCAGTTTCCCATTCTATCGCTTCTCCAAGCATAACTAATCCTACATATATATCATTTTTCTTGATAACAAAAGTATGACCTATACAATGGTGTTCAACCCCGTAATTCGTATATTCCATTATCGTATTTAAATCATCGACAAATTTGGGGCTTATATCACTTCTGTCAATTCCTCTTGCCAGTTCAACATTCTGATTTGTAAGCTCTTCAAATTCAATGTTCATAATTCTCTTAACCTTTGTTCCATCATTTTATCCTTCCTTATAAAAGGATATTCAACGTTCTCTTCCGTCAAAATATGATACTTAGCTGGATGTCGGTAAGCATTTCCATGCACTTCCTTCTCCCTGTATCTACGGAGCATATTCACATCCAGCTCCGCCATATAAATGCCCTCTTTCTCTCCTGCCTCCAAAATGCAGGTATCCCGTGACCCGGATAATTCCGGAAGATAGGCAACTCCGTCAAACACAGTCGAATGCCCGTTGCAATCAGGTTGATCTATCGGGTAATTACAGGTGGCAATAGCAAACATATTCTCATATGCTCTCCCCCGCAGCTGTGACAGACGGTTAATCTCCATCGGACATGCATTAGGAACCAAAACCAATTCCGCTCCTTTCAGCATCAAAATACGAGCGCTTTCCGGAAACTCTCTGTCATAACAGATCATTGATCCCACCTTTATTATGCCCTTTGCCGTATCCAAGTCTGCCACATAAAAGTCATCTCCTGCATCTAACCGGCACTCGTCTTCAAAATCACAAGTATGCACCTTCGCATAGATATACTGCAGTTCCCCATGCCTGTCAAATAAGCAAATCGTATTTCTCGGCAATGGCTCGTGTTGTTCCAGAATCGTAATCCCTATAACCATATCCAGCTCTCTTGCCAGATTACGAAATGTATTTACAAATTCTCCGTCTATTGAAACCGCCAGACTCTTTAATTCTCCTATGTCTTCGGGAATCCTGTACCCGCAATTCCACATTTCGGGAAATAAAGCAATATCTGCCCCTTGCTGCTTTGCCTTTCTGCAATATTCTGTTCCTTTTTGAAGATTTCCCTGCTGTGTTCCTGTGGGTGCAATCTGCAAGAGAGCTATTTTTAATTTTTCCATAGAGTCTCCTCCTGACTTTCTAAAGTTCTAAACTATTCTCTTTTAAGAGAAAATCATAAATATTCATCGTTGTAATTCCAGTCTCATCTCTGGTAACATTAACAACATCCTTAACAATAATAATCTTCTTAAAAGAATCATTAACATTTATTAGAGAAGCCTTTTCCTGAGCTTGTTTTTCTTCTGTCTGCATACCAAATGCAGATTGAATATAGTAGCGCTTACTACCCAAATTTGCCACAAAGTCAATCTCTAACTGCACTCTTTCTGCTTTTCCCTCTTTGTTTATCCCTCTCTTTTCTACCACTCCTACATCTACCGAATAACCTCTGCTGCGCAATTCGTTGTATATAATATTCTCCATAATATGTGTTTCTTCAATCTGCCGGAATCCTAATCTGGCATTTCTAAGCCCTACGTCCTCAAAATAATATTTGACAGGCGTTCCAATATACTTTCTCCCCTTAACATTGTAACGATTCGCTTTATTTACTACAAAGGCATCCTCCAAATACTCAATGTACTGCCTAATCGTATTTGCACTGATATTTGACTGTATGACACTCTTAAAAGTCGCTTCAATTTTGGGTACATTTGTAAGGGAACCGATCGCTGATGCCAAAATATTAACTAGATCTTCCAGTTCCTGAGATTTCTCTATATGATGTCTCTCAATGATATCCTTTAAATATGTCTCATCAAACAGCTTTGTCAGATAATGAATTTTCTGTTCTTCCGTCTTCATTGTTACGGTAAGAGGCAGACCCCCATAAACAATATACTCTGCCCATCCATGATACATATCTCCTTCATATACTTGCATAAATTCCTTAAAAGTCAATGGATAGATATGAATTTCATCACCTCTGCCTCGAAATTCAGTGATCACATCCTTTGATAAGAATTTAGAATTGCTTCCGGTTACATATATATCCACATTTTTAATATGAAGTAACGAATTTAACACTTCTTCAAATTCATTTAACATCTGTACTTCGTCCAGCAAAATATAATACTGTTCTTTATCCACAATACATGATTCTATATAGTCTAATATAATATCCGGATCACGATACTTCCTATCTCTTCTTTGATCCAGCTCAATCGTAATAATATGTGATTCCAAAACCCCCTGATCTAGCAAATAGTTTTTAAAAATTTCAAAGATTAAGTATGATTTTCCACATCTTCTGATACCTGTTACTACTTTTATCATTCCATTATTCATTCTGTTGATTAAATCATTCAAGTACTTATCTCTTTTAATATCCATACCCGATCTCCTTTACTGAAAATTTTGTACATATCTGTCAAAAATATTCAATATACTTTATGTTATCACAAAAACATTGATTTTACAAACTTAAAGCCTCCAAATCATTATGGACCTGAAGGCATTATACAAAAGCTACAGCCACATTTTTCTTCAGCCGCATATATGCTTCATACATAGGAGTTGTTTCTTCAATTTTCTGTCCCAAATTGCTCCCTCGCCGCCTCGAACAGGTTGTGAAGGTAAGGGTACTTCCATTTATCCGCACCTACATTAGGGGCTGTGTCATCGCCCCAGCCCATGCCCGGCTTGCCGCCGTAATCAGTGAAACTGGCCGCCATATAACGGACAGTATTCACCAGCACCGTGTTCGGCTCCTGCTCGCGCACGCCGATTACTTCCGCCATATTGGCTTTGCCAAACTTAAAGAAATCCACATATTCCAGAATTTCTTCCCCTGTATCATACTCAAAGTAGTACCCATACAGGTCGCAGCCATCCTCCATATGACTCTTTTCAAAAGTGAGGTTCGACACTCTTCCCGGACAAAGTTCTTCGCTGCACCGTATCGCCTCCGCCTGAAATGCTTCCCAATCCTCCGGTTCGTGGAACGGATTTTCTCCCACGGAATTCGTTACCGGCAGATTGTGGATCTGGTTCTCTTCCCTCCAAGATGCATAAGTTACATCGCCATCCAGAAAATAATAGGCAAACCCATCCGGCTGCTCAATTTGAAAACTTCCTTCGGAACTCAGACCGCCTCTGGAATACGGATCTTTGCGAATATAGAAAATCTTCGGTATGAATACCGTCTCACCTACCAGCAGGCAATTCGGATCCTTCGGTGCATCCTCAGAGCGCACGATTGCCGGCCACTTGTATCCGGTTCCGTAAAAACGTTGGCTGATACGCCAAAGGCTGTCTCCTTCCTGCACCTCATATTCCGGTATCATGTCACTCATGAGTTTGATATAATCCTCCGCTTCTGCCCACTCCGGCAGATCCTGAACAGGCGCAAAAGAATCTCTCCTTTCCCGTTTGGTCTTATCCTTCTGTTCTTCCTCCGTTAAGCCATTTGCCACCGCCTGTCTGCTGTTTTCCACCTCTTTTTCCGTCTTGCGCACAAACTGCTGTGTCTGAGAATCCCAGAGCAGATACGTGGGTGATGTATAGCCTTCCTCCTCCGCTTTTGCGCCGTTTATATGAGCCGGTGCACCGACCCGCATATCTGCATAACCGTCACCGTTTAAATCTGGATAGGTAATTGTATCCGGCAGTTCAATACTCAAAGATACCCTGTGCTCCTGCAATACTTCACCGGTCTCCATATCCGTCACTGTCATGTCATAAGGTTCATCCATACAAAAGCCGTTCAGGAGATAGTAGCGAAGTTCCACAGACTCTTCCTCCGCAAGCGAGAAGTGCAGGGAAAGCATCTTGCCATCCTCCGTAAGCGGCAGCTCGTAATCAGCCTCCACAAGCAGACCAAAATATCGCATGATTCCTTCGTCTCCCGCGTCTTCCCTATTCTCATCAATTCCACGGACCTCCAGAAAGCTGCGCTTCGGATTCTCCAGTTCAGTCAGCCGTTCATCATGGTCAATCCAATACAGGTTTTCCTCACTCAGCCCCGAGCCGTACCATAGAGTACCGTAGTGCTGGAAAACATCTTCAAACACATATTCCAGGGCTTCATCATCTTCCGGGGATGTGCTCATCAGGGTAAGTCCATATGCTGTCCTGTCTTTTACATAAAGATTGACCCTCGAACTCCGACTTTGCAGATAGCCAAACTCATAGCCGTCTTCCTCTTTCAGCGTTTCCTGTATATAATAAAACAGCTTACCCTTGTCTGTGCTACATGCTATCAGAGGATGCTCTTCTGAATCAAATCTTCTTTTCAGAATATAGTACAAATCAAGGGCATGGTCGTTTTCTGTCATGGGGAAGGTATAGTACAGAAAATGAATCGAATCTACATCCATTTCCTGCCTGGCCGCTTCGTTTAACGCCGCTTCCATTTCCGCAAGAGAATTGTAAAACCGCCATGTCACATCCGCCTCTCCCGCGAACTGAAAAGCTGACGGCTCATCCCAGTCGGTCTCCAACTGTTCCCCTTCATAATCCTTTATCGTAATTTCCGCACTGGCATAGGGGCTTACACTTACGGAAGTATGATCATACAGATATCCGCCAAGCTCCTGCACCTCACAGCTGTCATGCTCCTTTGGCCACTCTTTCGGTTCTTCCTTTGTTTCAGCGCTTTGCATTTCTTCCGCTCTTTCTGACGGTGCGCCACAGGCTGCAAGTAACAAAGCAAGTGCGGCTATACCAATGATGCGGTTTCTTCTTTTTTGGCTCCGCTGTCTTCTTCCGCCTAAATCTGTCTTCTCATTTCTTTTGATATTCTGATATAAAACTTTTGCCATATATATTGTCCTTCAAACTATCAATTTGTTATTTTAATCTTTTATGGTATTTGTATTTACCTTATATTCTATCATTGGAATACCTTTTCTCCAGCTCTTCAAAGAATTCGTTACAGTCTCGACCTTTTCCTGCTGCGATATCACAACAACTTTCCGTTACCATCTCTCGTATCTGTTTCTGATTTTCATCTATTTCTCTCTGATAATCTAAAACCTGTTGTGCCGGACTCATACAAATCACCTCTTTCTTATCTGCATAAATTCAGTATACTCAAAAACTGCATCAAGTATCTTATTTTGCGGTCGAAAATTTCGTCCGCAAATTATCCTTGCCAGAAACTCTTGATTTAACCGCCTTGAATTGCACACAGTTACAGTCATTTAAACTTATCGAATTCGATAACTTTAGAATTTTTATTTTTTAACCCTGTCGAATTCGACGGGTTAATCCTTCTTATTGCTTTTTACCAGCTCCTCATACTTCAGCTGATACTCTATCAGCCGCGGAATATATTCCGGTGGGGTGCGCCGTCCCGCCTCCCAATCCTCTAATGTGCGGACAGGTATCCCCGTATGATGCGAAAATTCTTTCCTGTTTTCACCCACCTCTTTACGAAGTTCTGTTATTCTTTTTGCTATATCCATATTGATTATCCTCTTTTCAAAATTTTCTTGACACCACATAAACTTCATGATAACCTCTTTTTAAAGAGAAGCGGTTTTCTACCGTACGGTCTTCGGACTAAAGCGGCGTACTCGCTTCTTTTTTTATATTTATGATGTCATATAAGTAGAGCTTATCTTTTTTAATTCTAACAACTGCTGTTGCCTGATATGCATTCCTCCGTGCAGTTCCGGCATCATCTACAGGTATTGTGAATGCAACACTTAAATGATTTTCCTATGTATTTTTTCAGATATTGTTCAACCTCATTCCAAGGTATATTCTGCTTATTTTTTAAAGATAATTTGAGGTACATTGGCATATATCATTATTCAATCTCCACATCAAATCAAGGTTCCATTATTATTTTCTCTACATTTATACATATATTTCCACGCATTGCGATATATGTATTATAGCATATACTCCGCTTCTTCGCAATGCATGTCCGGTATTTCCTTTATGTATAAACTTCATTTCTTCTATTTCTGTAAAAGACTAACCCATAAAGTAATAGTGCAAGTTCATATTCTACCATTTTTGAACTTGCGCTATCTGATTTACACTTACCAAGCATCTGTATTCTTTTTACATTATCTCTTTTTCGCCCGCGTCTCACGGTGTAAACCTTGAGGGTCATTATAAATTTCGTTAGCAGCTGCACTTTACTTCAGCCGCATAATAAGTCTCTCTTTGCAATCCGAATCACCCCTGAATAATGCTCCACTGATGCATCCTCATGTTATCCAACTTAACCTCCGCCTCACCGCCAATATAAAGCCCGCAGTCAGCAGGCACTTCAAAGTCTATCTCACTTGGAGAAAATCAAAAGCATACCCCTTTAGTACAATATTGGCAGACAACTTGCGCGTATAATCAATATTACACAGCTCCACCTCTCGAATATTTCCATTTGCGCCATACACACCCATGGCATTCTCACCCGTACAGGTTACATTCTCAATATGTACATTACGAATTGCATACTCTGTTCTTGTGTGCGGATGCTGTGTGGCGGGAATATGATGGTCATGCTTCACTGCCATCATAAAAATCGGCTCACCGTTACCCCACCAATTACCGGCACGAATTTTGGTATCAATCATCATATTACTAATACGAACATTCTCAACCAAGGAGCTTTCGTCATTGCACATTAAACACAGCGATTGCTTTCCTTAATGATGCAGTTAGAAATCAACACATTGCGCACAGTACTGAATTTTTTAACGATATCCTTCATAGCTCTTGCTACCACATCGAGAGAATTCTGAAATGCTCCACAGTCAAAGGCTCCTAAGATTACGGCCTCTGCGCCATTCGCTTTTAAAATATCAAGAATCCTGCTCATACGTTTCTTATGCAGCTCCAATAATTCACTCTGTTTTATGTTGAATGCCTTACTGCCAGAATCCGGTATCTACATTCTTAGACGAACCTTAGACTGGCTTCGATTTGATTTGAAGTCTGCCTCTTACTATGACATACATTGCTACTTGACATTGTACCATAGTTTTACGTTTCCAAATAAATTTGGGGGAATCAAATATGGTCATGCCCAATAAATTGAGCAGAAGAAAGCCCCCAAATCTGTTCGGACTTGGAGGCATTATTCCAACCATCTATACTTCAAATGTTTTCATTTCTTCCTGCGACAACGGTCTTCCAAGTTGTTTTGATAACAATATCGCTTCTTTCAGGCGATACACCTTACCGTCAGAAGGTGCTGTTAATCTGCCATCTGGCATTTTTTCACCAAATCTGTCAAATTTATCCATAATAGTCTTTTGCTTTCTCTCCGCTACTATCATATCATTCACCCTCCTTAAAGTATTTGTTAATCAACGCAATAGCACCATACGAGTCAATATATAACGTATGCCAATCTATCATTTTTGCATTTAACTCTTTCATGTAATGCGATACTAAATCTGTCTTTGCTGTAAGTTGCACATATCCTTCATTTCCTGCATCCCAACTAAGTTTACAAGCAATTGCGAATAAATGCGCACCTACACCTTTATACTTTCCGTTTCTTCCAACATTATTCGGTGCTGCCTCTACAATATCTACATGAGTATAATACTGTTCTCTGATATGTTTCAATGCAATCATACCTTGCACTTCATCATCATTCTCCAGTAACAATTCATATACTTCGTACTCATTTTGGTGAGGAACACTCCAATCAAACTTCCAGCCTTGTTCTTTTAATTCATTTGCATCCTTCTTTATCGCAAGCGTCCTTAATACGCTTTAATCCTATTGCAAAGCGTATTGCCTCCCTGACCGCATCCAATGGAATTTCTGGTATTTTTTCAAATTTCCAAACTCGACACACTAATCCATAGCATCGCTTCCTTTAACTCACCACTACAAAATAGCCCCCCTTTCCCAGATAGGATGCCTAACATCCTGATTTACGAGGATGGCTATGATAAACCTTTTTGTAAAAAGGCTGACAGCAAAAAGCGACCTACCGTGAACTCTCTCGGTAAGCCGCTGCTGTTTGCTGTAAAAAACTTTTAATCCAGCTCAATATCCTTAGCGTATGCGTAAGAAATAATTTCGCCCTTCTGTGTCGCATTATAACCTTTCTCTTTATGTGAATAATTTGAAATATCCACTGATCCATAATTTGCAAATTTCTGATAGATTCGCTCCATCACTGCAAGTTCATCTTCTGTAAGAATTCCTTCAGGCATTTCTTCCTCCGGAATCACTTGATGCTTTTCATATCCATTGTCATAAAAGACTTCGATATGTGCAATATGATCTGCAGCCATCGTTCCAAGAAGAATATCAAAATTCTCCGGCACTGGTCCATACGGAAGATGAGCATACCGTACACCAGAAATAGAAATTCCATTTTCTTTATAGAAAATCATGTCCGAATAATTTAATAGTTTCATTAGCTTTGTCTTTAATAATTCTGTACTTTTATACGCAAAAAATAGAACCATCGCACAAAACTTTTCATAATCAAATGCTTTGAAACCATTTTCTTCACTTGGCAACCTCGTAAAAAACCGACGAAAGAGCTTTCTACTCGAACGGTACTCCTCATTTTGCTCAAGCATATCAACCGTCTCTAATAATTTGCTTAGCTGTTTCTGGCTAAGCGCAACCTCATTTTCTGTAAGATATATCCGCATATTTTCCGGCTCACGCAAAAATAAGAGCAAACTATTATGCGCTCTATCCTGAACAGATCCATTCTCATATCTGCAAATTGTTTTATCTCCCCAGTTCAGAAGCTTTGCAAAACTTCTTTGACTAAGATCATATTGCTCTCTTATTTTCTTAATTTCCTCAGGAAGAAGAAGCTTATGTCTTCTACGGTATTCGTTATATGCAGAAACAAGTGTAGCATTATCAAGTTCTTCCGAATAGAATTCTTCCTCACAATTTACACATACCAATACCTGTGCATCCACCTCGATAGATTCTCCACAGACATCATATGTTTCTCTTTTCGTTATGATCTTTGTTTCAACTTCTTTTCCACAATTATCACAATATTTTCTCATTGAAGCCATCTCTCCTCCTATGCGAAATCATCCTCATGAAATCCAAGACATTTAAGAATATCTTCTCCATTCTCCTGTACAATTTTGACTTTTACATAAAATTGTGTACCATCAACATCCTTCTTAAATTCCCAAACATCGCCTGGACGGCTTGAGTTCAAATCCTGCTTTGGACCTTTATAGTAATCATCAACTACAAGCCCTAAAATCTCGTTTTTCGCATCAGTGATTGTAAGTCCATGTTGCGCCAATGCCTGCATATTTTTTCTTCGTGGAACGAAATCATATTTCCCAGTGGACAACAGATTCTTGACCTTCGCAAGATATGCTGCTATATCCGACGTACTTGCTCGACTACTCACTCAGCCACCTCCATCAACTACATAATACAGCAAAAAAATGCCTTTGTCAATAAAAATGCGGTCACATGACCGCATTTTTATAAGCTTATCGCTATTCAAATTCCCAACTCAGTAATTCATATTACATCTTAACTTTTCTTTCAATTTCTATAAATTTCTATTGCATTTACAGCTATTTTTACATATACTGTTAGCAACGAAATCAATGATTTCATTTGGGCTGGTCGCAAGACCCAGGTCCATCTAGGGCGGGGAAGTTCCCCGCCATTTTTTTACAAAATCTACAGAGGTGACAATGTATTGAAAGAGCTTGGTATTTTTTATAGACGAATCCGGCGACTTCGGTGAGTACAGCTATCATTCGCCTTATTACATAATCACAATGGTTTTCCATAATCAGCAGGAAAATGTCCAGCCCGCCATTTCAAGACTAAATCAGGAGCTTTCATACCTGAATCTGGATAACCTCTGCATATATACGGGTCCCATCATCCGTAAAGAAGAAATCTATGTGAATATGTCAGTTGATGAACGCCGCTGCATTTTCAACAAAATGGTTGCCTTTATCCGCCAAATTGATATCTGTTACAAATGTTTCTGCATAGAGAAAAAACATATCTCTTATGTTGTAGAAGCCACTGGCAAATTGTCCAGGCAAATTTCCTCCGTTTTAATGCCCTGCTCCCAAATCCGATTTTCCGCAAGGTTATGCCTTCAGAATATAAACTTTTTCAGACTACCGACCTTTTATGCACACTGGAATTAGTCAAACTAAAAATGGAAAACAATATGCTATCCAAATCAGAGAAGACTTTCTTTGGAAACATTCGTGATCTGAAGAAAAGATTGCTCTCTCAGCTGAGCCTTCACAGATGCATGCCTTGTATCTTGCTAATTCCATAGGCCGCCTCCTATTTAAGAGCTGCAGCTACACTTTTCTTCAGCCGCATATATGCTTCATCCCCTTAAACAATGGCAATCCCTCTGCCGTAATTCGTAGAAGTTTCATATCTACCTCCAGATTTATAAACGCTTTTCGCGTTGATAATATGTCTTTTGAGGTTAGTATATCGCTATTTTTTATATTTACCAACAGAAAATACGTTTTTATTTTAATCCCCTATTTAACACCTCTCTTACTAATAACGATTTCTTGAATCTTCCAATTCCACCAATGCACAATATAACTGCTCTTGCAATTCTGCCTTTGAAAGACTGTTAACATATTCTCTAATATCCTTATAATGCTGTTGTTCTCGTTCTTCTTCCTCTTGCTCCCATTCTTCCACTTGCTTCAAAAAATCTTTTGCAGCTTTCGGTTCTGCTGTAAAATACAATGCAATCATATGCTTACAAACCACACGACGTCCATCTGCAAATGGACAATTACAAGTGGATTTTCTTGGGTGCACTTTATCTATATGTACGGAATAGTCATTCCCTTCACTCCCCATTACTATTCCATCATAAGTATCCGCTCCTGTTTTGTTCCAGGAATACACTTTTTTATTTTCATAATAATCCATGCCTCGCCAGACAGAATTACCACTTGCAATCTCTATTAATCCCATTTTATTAGAAACTCCTTCAAACAACATTTATTTATTGCTTTCTAATAGGTCTACTATATCTACACTTTGGATAATTAGTACACCCGTAAAATCGACCATATGGTCCGCTGCGTTCACGCAATTTCCCACCGCAATCTGGACATATAGTTGGATCATACTTTTTCCTTATTGCAGACATATCCTGCGCTGCTTTTTCTTTTACTGCCGGATTATGATATGAACACTCTTGGCAAGTGCCAAGGTTAATATGCCCAGCACCTCCATATGAAGTAAAATAACTTTCTTTTGCTATTTTTCCACAAAACTCACACTTAATCCAACGATTCCCTTCAGCATCTCTAACTTGTGTTTCCTGTTGCGAAAAATTAGCTTCCATATTACGCTTAAAATCTTCTTCTCTCTTGCGTTTTTCTTCCTTCTGCCTTTCTTCCTCCTCTTTCGGCTGCTGAATCCTCTTATCATTTTCTTCAGGTTGTCGCTCGATTTCTTTACGCTTTCGTTCCTGCTCCGCAAGCATTTGTTTATAGCGTTCTTCTCTTACTCTCTCTTCCTCAATGCGACGTTCTCTTTCAGATTTCTGTTCGTTTTCAAATTTCTCTTTTGAAATATCTAATAAACTCTCTATGGATACACCATCAAAACATAGGTGATTATCTATGATATTGACATTAGCTAATTTTTCTGAGGCAATTTCAATCTCTTTCCATAGACCATCTAGATTCTTTTCATAAAATACTGCACGGATGACAGCCTTCAAATAATCTGCTTCTCTAATTTCAAGCAACAGACAATATTTTTGTTTTTCCTGTAATCTCATAAGAGCTTCCGGATACTGTCCATTTGTTCCTCCATTGGAACTATCAACAATATACAAGGTCTCAATCCCTGACAGATTACCTGTTAACACATCCAATTTATCATCTACGATATTAGTTCTTGTCCTCCAATATCGTAAGCCCAATTTCTTCTCTTTCGATAAGAATGTAAACTCTGGTTTTCTTTTTGTATCTTCTACAGTATCAATCGGAACACGAGATTCAATATCCGTTGCTTTCAGTTTATCATCCAGCCAACACTTTAATACAATCTTAGACTCAACCGATGTCTTACCTTCGGTAGGCATTGAACATTCATATTTTCCACTTCCTGTTTTCTCACGAAAATGCTGTTCACGAAGATTCTTATCTCCAGCAACTAAAATCAGATTTGTTCCGCATCCACATGGACAATATAATTCATTTTCTTGACTCTTCTCTCGAAGATCTTTTAGTTTCTCTGGAATATTAATCTGTTGTCCATTAATGATCGTATAGATTGTTTCTATTCCTATATATTTTCCGTTACATAGAGCAACTGTTCTTTGTGCCATACGGTCATCACCACCTTTGCACACCGTCTCCACATGGTTCGATTGCGAAGCGATACTTGCCTTTTCCGTACCCAGACACCGGCTCAATGATTCCGTGCTCTGCCATTTCACGCAAAAGTGCCGAGCTTCTTGTCGGCTTCAGGCCAAGTACCCGCTGAACATCTGATCTTCCGAATGTATCCTCGAATCCTAAAGCCTCTTGTAATTTTTGAACATGAGAAGCAGTTTTTGCCGTGAAAGCCTCTTCAATGTTCACTTTTTCTTCTCCAATGTTCACTTTTTTAGAGTCAATGTTCGCTTTTTCCGGTTCTTTGAATGTCCCGCTGATGTGCAATGTCCGGTTATGAAGCGGATGATTCTCGCTCAGAAGGAGATTGCGGAGGAATATCTCAAGGAACTCCGTCGTCTCGTGAATGCCGTTTTTCAGGTCATTGTAATTTGCCCTGACCAGCGAATTCCGAAAATACCACGCATTCTCGGCAAAAATGTTGTTCGTTATATCAAAGCCCAGCGTGCGCAGATACTTAATGAAGAATACTGCCGTTGTTCTGGTGTTGCCCTCACCGAATACATGGATCTGCCACAGTCTGGATACAAATACCGCAAGGTGGTGAATGATCTCATCCATTGAAAGATTTTTATAGGAAAACTTCTTCTCCTCCGAAAAATCATAGTCCAGTGTCGCCCGCAGCTCCGTGGCGCTGCCGTAGAGCACGGTCGCTCCATTCAGCACCCATTCCTTCTTCGTAATGTTGTAATCACGGATACGCCCTGCGTGGGAATAAATGCCAATAAACAGTTTCCGGTGAATGGAAAGATATTCGTTCGGCGTAAAGCTGAAGGCACGCTCGGAAAGAAGCGCGGCAATCCGTGCGGAAACCTTGTCAGCCTCCTCGGTTCGGTCTGACACATCACATGTAGGATTTTCCTCGTAATAGGTCTGTAAAAGCTCATTTGCCTCTACAAAGGAAATCTCCCCCTCGATATTCCGGACGGCAGTATGCATCAGATATTCTGATGTTTTCAGTCCGTCAACCGCCTGCAGTCCAATGGCCGTATGCCAAGCGTAGCCCTTGTCCCGCTTTGCCGGTTCGGATTCTTTGATATATTCCTTAAATGGATCTTTGTTCACTCTACATCACCTCTATGCTCTCTTTTTGTCCCTGCAAGAAATCTTGTAATAATATTCAGCTTCTCCGCCATTCCTTTCCGACTTGTGTGATTGTTTTCTTTTACCAGTTCAATGATCTGCTCATTAATTTTATTTTGGGGCTCACTTTGGGGTTCATTTTGGGGTTCATTCCTATTCAAAAATCTGGATGGATCAGAATCTCCACAGTCACAGCCCGTCTGCCATCATCTGTAAAAAACCTTGCTTTGGGCGAACCATTATTCCGCAATTCTTCCTGAATGGTTGGAATACCTGTCGATTTTCCTTCGGATAAATCCAATTCTTTCAGAAATTCATCCAAACGTTTATTGCGATAGCATCTGAAAGAAAAGCTCCCACCCTCTTCGATTACCTTTTGCGGAATAGAGCGATCTATGCTGGGAAAACTGATAATTCGGATCAACTCAGGCTCAATCTCAATCATAACTGACTGATAAGAATGATAATCTCTGTGATAAAATGCATCTACAACTGAGCATATAATCCCAAATAGTTATTACCACACCTTTAATAAAAACTATTAAACCGGTATCCCCTCCAGTCTTTCATCAAACCAATTAAATGCAAGCATAAGCATTAACATATCTGAATCATCAATTGTCTTCGCATGTGCATCTATTCTAAATTTATTGATTGTGTCAATAAAATTCTCAAACTTAACCTTATCAATAAATAACTTCTCAAAAATTGACCAATTTTTCAGAATCACATGTTTTATATCCAAAAGATAAAAATGATTTTCAATCAAATCATTAACCTCTAAATCGTGAAGTCTCTCCCTTTCCCTTCGACTTGACTCCACAACCTCTAATAGTTTCCCCTTAACCTTTTTAGATCCATATTGCATTGTCATCTGAACAAGCATAATTTTACGCAAACGATCTTCTAACGTATTTCTCCTCATACTTATGTTACTCCACGCTTGCTGCTTGGTAGTCTGTTTACCTTGAAGCTTGTGATTATTCTCTAGATATAATCTAACAGCATTTATAGTAATATAATAGTTCCCTTTATATTCTTTAACAATTCCATAACCCAGCAGATGCTGCATTTCTTTCTCTTTGTATTCAAGGTTCTTCTTCAACTCATCATTGCCATCAATAGCAAGAATCTCAAGTAATTCATATTCACTAGGATACCAAATTTTAAGAACACCCAATATCATCTCTACATAATGAACAATTTTAGTATCATATTCCTTTTTCTTTGCATCATATTCATATTTTGATACCGAACATGGTCTATTAGCATTTACATTTGTATTAATTAAGCTACATATATGGCGAATCAAAAAAGGATGCCCGCCATAATCTTCTGTTAATCTTGTGTATATTTCCTCTTCAAACGAAAGACCCATATATTTTCCAATATGTCCAATCATATCTCTTACATTACTTAAATCAAAAAGGCTTAAATATTCACTTGAAATCATAGAAAAAATAGGATTTTCTATTCCATTAACATAATCTTTTTCTATGCAAAGAGGATTTACACCAGCAATTAAAAAGGTAAAACACTCAGGCTCTTTTTGAAACACAGAACGAACAGTTTGCCAAAACATACAATAATCTTCACCAGATCTCCAATGTTCCTTGTCAGATGTTTTAAAGCAAATATGTTCAATTTCGTCAAACATTAGTAATACTCTTGTTCTTATTTTGTTGTTAATTTTTTTAAGGTTTTTTTCAAAAGAATCCGCTGCTTTCTTTTCAATATATAAATCCTCGTCTATTGTTAAATCTAATTCATATTTTTTAATTATCTCTTCAATAATATATTTAAGCAATTCGTTCCATCTTAACATATATATGCCAGGATTTTGACAATCAATATAAATTGAGTATCCACTTCGTAAAATCATCTGCCTCTCTAATGCATAAAGCACCGATGTCTTTCCCGTTTTTCGTAGACCAAAAAGACCGCTTTGTTCGCCCATTAAATACTTATCATATAGCTTTTGAATAAGCGTATTTCTACCATAAAAATACGCCTCAGTTTTCAGTGGAGATTCAAGAGCAAACAAATCTCTGTTATAAAAATATCTTCTGAGTTTCGCACTAATGTCATCTTTCGAAATCCCATTATGCAAAATTTCATTATAGGTAAATGGAACAATTATTCTTGAATCCTTATTTGATGTATTAATTCCGTTTATCTTAGACTCAATATTAGGATCTTTACTAATCAGAAAAACGCAAACTTTATCAAGCCTATTATCAAATTCTTCTAATGTTTTATCTACAAAATCCAAAGTTCTGCTTTCAAACTCTGTGTATGGGGAAAATAATAACAATACCTCATTATATAAATTATAATAATCTCGAAACTCTTTACCTGGTTGCAAAAAGTTAAATACATAAGATGTTGTTTTAAACATTCCCGCTTTAGAAAAGGTAATTTTAAAAAATTCCGATAATTGTTCTGCAACTTTTATCTCATCTTCATTACCACAAAGTCGCAGTCCTTTCTTTATACCTGTAGATTTTTTATAAACATCATCTTCATAATTTATTTGATTAAAACTATCTCTTACAAACGGATTAATCTCTAACTCTGTCGGCTCAGAATTATATTCCGCTTTGGTTCTTCCTAATGTAATAAATAAATCATTCTCACTTTTAGTCTGTTTGTTTCCGATAAAACCTTTTTGATTTAATTTTTCTTTGATTATTACACATACATCC
>CAMWJC010000019.1 GCA_947174495.1 uncultured Lachnospiraceae bacterium
GGAGGAGAGGGACAGAAAATTGCTTTGGCGCGTGCTTTATATAAAGACGCACCTATCGTGCTATTAGACGAACCCACCGCAGCTATGGACCCAAAAGCTGAATACGAGCTTTATCAAAGATTTAATGAAATGGTTCAAGGAAAAACAGTAGTATATATATCGCATAGACTATCAAGTGCCAAATTCTGTGATGTAATAGCGGTATTTAGTAATGGACAAATAATTGAGTATGGATCACATGATGAATTGTATAGTAAAGGCGGATTATATACGGAGTTATTTTCAATGCAATCTCAGTTTTATTGTTAGTGATTTGTGTGGAGATTTGTTTGTTAATATGAGATAGTCTTAACACAAGATATCAAAATACGTATAGACCTGATCGGAGCCGTCGCATTAATGATTAAGCAAATCATGGATGCGACAGCTCCGTATAAGCTAATATCGAACGAAGTGAGGATGGGCTTCTGTTTTTATTCTACAATCCAATAGATAATTTTACTTTGTTCTTTCTTTGCTATATTGCAAAAATTCTTTTATCAGTCCGCAAAAGGCTTCCCCTTTCTTCTTTACTTGCCATGCGTCAATATATTCACTGCAGCAATCTATTGAATAAAAGTATCTATAAGTGTCTCCGCAACCTGCAACTATAAGTGGGTGGTTTACCTGAATCACTTCCGCTTTTCGCCATAAATCCTTTAATCCCTTTGCTGAAAGTGTCTCATCAAATAATTCTTCCAACGGCTTCATTGAAAAATAAATTCTCAGATAACTCATATGATTAAAGCCGTCTGCCATCATAAGCTGTTTTAGTTCTTCGGCATCAAAACGTTTCATGGCCCATTTTTTTTCGGGCGTTTTGTATTGGCTATAAATCAACAGCCTCTGCGACAGAAAAGATATTAAATCATAGAAAGCATCTTCTTTCCAATATCCATTTATCGATTGCAATTTATATTTAACTTTGGGTTGTTTGCAATAAGTAATCGGATAGTTAAATAATTGTACGGTTGGCGAATAGTCAATATTAATCTCTCCAAATTTCCTCTGCCGTCTACATTCCGTACAGCAGGATACAAGCTCAACGGCTTTATAATCATCAGTCCCGATTCTGGGAATATAGTTAAAACATAGTTTGAAATAATCATTTTTACAACGGCATTTCTGCTTTGCGGGGTATTTATCCTGAATCAAATCATACCAGTAATCTATGCTGTCAAGAATTAAGTAAGATTTTCCTGAGCGCGTTGTAATTAGTCCTACATTTTCATAACGGATATATCGAATCTGAAATTCATCTTCATAATCCTGCGTGACAATTTCCTTACTTATCAAATCTTCTGTTTGAAACATATGCAATTAATTCCTCCACAGTTCAAATTTACTGGTTTTATTATACCATAGCTTCATGCTTATATATAGTTTTTCTCATTTTCCAATGCCTAAGAGGTTTTCAGTTTATGATTGTTTAGTGTAAGATTAAAGGGTATAATGTAATAAATTAAATCGTAAATAAGGTGATAAAAATGAATATAGAAAGTGAAACGGTAATTAAGCCACTTGTTGAAACCTGCGATACTTTGGAACAATATTGTGATTTGAAAGAGAAAATCATTATAGAACTCTTTAATTTTTTAAAAGAGATTGTTGACTTAGAGAGAGAGATGTCTTTGCGTCTTAGAAACTATGAGAAATTAGCGGTAGATGGTTCATTAACGAGGGAACAAATGGATCATATGTGTTCCGATATTTTTGCCGAACATGAAGAACGTCGTCAAAAAATTACTGAGAAAAAATGCACCAATGAATTTTTGGAAAAATATCGGGAATTTGGCATATCTTCACCGTCAAAATATGATTATGTTGTTTCCGGATGCGAAAAATGTATTTTTACAATGAGTAAACCAAAACAAGCACTTGTTGTAGTTGAATTTAGAAAAGGCACTGTTTGTTGTAAACATCGCTTTCGGCTGAAAAAAGAGAAAGATGAGTGGAGAATTTGTGCATTTAGTGTTTGGACCACTTATGATTCCAAATGGCACAGAGGAGGTGTCTGATAAGTGTTTTTTATTCGGAAGATGGGATTGAAGAAAAATTACTACCTCGCAAACGCTTCATGATAGCCCTTGCCTGCTAAATATGTGTCTCTGCTAAGTGGAAACTGTAAAGGATTTTCTTCCAAACGTTCATACACATTTTCGATTCCATCCAACAAATGCCGGGCGGCTTGTTCATTTTTTAACCTTTCCAATAAATGCCGTACAAGATTATCAAGCAATTCATCAGCATGCTCTGTAACAATCAGTTTATAAGCCATATTTTGTCCTCATCCCAGCCAAAGCAGTTCTTGCATCTTTTATCTGACCGTTTTCTATCTGTTTCTCGGATAATTCTATATCTCGATACATAGAAAGCTGTCGCATGGTATTCTCAAATATTTCCATACTCATGATTACCATATCACCATATCCGTTTTTGGTAATATAAATAGGTTCATCTATCTTATGGCACATTACAGATATCTCCGAAGTATTTTTCAAGTCCTTAATGGGTATAATGTGTGGCATTTTATGTCCCTCCTTTTGTGGGTTAATTATACCATAATTATCCCCTTTTCTCAATGGGATTATTATATAAATAAAATTCTAAAAAAACTTGGATTTGAGACTTGATTAACAACTGCTGTACTATTCGTGTTCTTTACAACTCATTTTTTTAACCACTAACTTAAATACCGTAACCGCATTAATCATTTTTTCATCAAAATGCCAATTCTGTTTCTTGGTATTATGTTCCATGAGCAATGAAAGCCCCAATTTCTTTTCATTGATTTCTGTTACTATGCTAACGACACCATTCCCAATAATGCTCTGAAAGCGTGCAGAATAACCGCAGGCAAGGTCTGCTTCATTAAGCGTATAATTTGTATCCATTTCAAATCCGACAATGGGATTTTTCTTAATTAATTCAATCTTTCGTCCTTCTTTTGCTCCATGGAAATAGAAAATATAAGTACCATCCTTTGCCTCATATCCAAAGTTAAGTGGGACAATATATACTTCTTCATCATCATGAAAACCAATTCTACAACAGGTACATTGACTTATGATGTTTTCAATTTTCATTAAATCTGTTATTTCTCTATCTTTTCTTCTCATATCACTATTTCTTATTGATTCCGCGAATAATCATTGTTATTGATGTGATTGTATCCCACTGCTTATTCCCTTTTCTATACAATTCTATTCGAGAGTCATATTTTTCATTTATTACATCGACAATTCTATTTGTTTCTGCTGATTTTACAGACTGAACCGCTTCAAGCTCTGAAGCCCGCTCTGAATTTATTATATCCTCTGCCATTTGAGATGAATATTTAGGATTATCCGGTGTTAGATCAATTACTGCGTATCCTGTGGAAACATTTGCAAATCCATTATTCTCCATTGCCATTGGCAGTTCTTGTTCAGTCATACTGTATTTTCCAACAGCATATTTTTCAAGGATGTTTTCTTCGTCTGTAATACTATCCCAAAATTCTTTTTCAGCCTTTGTCATTTTAAGACATTCGGCAAGGTGCTTAATGCCTTTTCTTGCTGATAACACAAGGCATACACCGTTATCTCTTAATACTCTTTTCTGCTCTGCATAAAATATCGTAGGTTCGATATGCTCGCAAACAGTATGCGAAATAGTTACATCAAAAGTATCTGCCTCAAATGGCAAGACTGTAGCATCGCCTTCGATAAATTTCACTCCTGATATATTTTCTTTGGCATATTCGATAAAATTGCTGTCCCGGTCAATTGCAACAATTTCTGCATTTGGATACCACCTATGTAATGCGCTGGCTAAAGCACCGGGGCCGCAGCCAATTTCTAATATTTTGAGATTTTGGCTCTTGTCTAATGAGAATAACTTCTCATACTGTCCATAGAAAAAATCGTCAAATCTAAGTTTTCTGCTCAAATAAAGAGTCTTTATTCCCTGAATGTTTTCAGACCAAATGTTATTCATTTTACACATCTCCATAATTCTAAATTGTCGATTTGATTATATCATACTCTATAAAGCTTTTACTATTAGCGGATTGATTTTTAATGTAATAATAAATAAAATATAGGAAGGGCAGTGGCGGCGGATATTAGTCTTTTCTGTCTGAGAAAGGCCCTTTAAGTCAGGCACAGTACCATGATGATATAGGAGGCAGGGGAATGAAAAGAAATAACGGATATATAAAAGTATATACAAGACTGGTGGACAAAGACAGCTATCCGGAAGGGCTGGCTTACAGCATCCATATGGCCGGCAGTCAGGATGGAGAGATATATTTACCTTTAAATAAAAATTATGGCATTCTTTTTGCGAAGGCAGAAATCAGACAGGATGATACCATCTGTCCAAAGGGGGTTAAGGAGCCTCGGGTTTTTCGCTTAAAAGAAGGGGGATATGGCATCGCAGCAGTAAGAGTCAATGAAAATGGTGAGAGGGAGGAGAGCGGACAAGGCAAGCTTCTTTTATGGAAAACATGGGATTTTATTTCTTTTGAAAATGCCGGATTGATTGCAGCAAGTGAAGTGGAGCGAATGAGAGCGGATGAAGAGGCTTTCGGTCAAGCAGGTATTTGTGAAGACAAAGAACAAGAATTTTTAAATCTGGTATCCGACTGTCTGGAAATTGATGCTGACATTCTTGCACGGGCAGAGGAATACTGGAATCCTGTTTATAATACAGAAATAGTTGTTCCGGAATGTGCTGAAATCTGTTCGGCGGAAGAATTGGAGAGTATAACGGCAACAGCTATATACTCAGATGGCTCATCTGTTTCCAAAAGAGTGGTATGGGAGGATGAGAAAATTGATTTTTCTGTTTCAGGGATTTATGAGGTGTCGGGTAAAGTGATGGATAAAAGCTATCCATTTCCGCTGGCTAAGGGGTATGGAGATCCGGTAGTTTTTCGCTGGGAAGAAAAGTGGTATTATATCTCAACTAACGATAACGTGGATGATATTGGCATTTATGTCCGGGAGGCAGAAACGGTCAGGGAACTTTTTGGAAATGATGTGACGGAGCACTTAATTCTGGAACAGGATGAGGAGCGGGAGCTGATTCAGACCTTCTGGGCACCGGAGTTTCATGTGATAGGAGGCGAACTTTATATTCTGTTTGCAGTCAGCAGCAGAGTATGGGGACCTCAATGTCATTTTATGAAGCTGAAAAAGGGGCAGCCTATTATAAAAGCAGAGAGCTGGGAAGATCCTGTCAGAGTTAGAAAGATGGATGGCAGCTGGCTTTCAGAGGATGGAATCACATTGGATATGACCTATCTGAAAACAATCCGAGGGTCTTATCTTGTATGGTCTTATAGAAGACACATAGGAACACCGGAAGATACAGGGTCCATGCTGTATATTGCTGCAGCTGACGAAAGCGAACCATGGAAGCTGGTCAGTGATCCGGTACTGTTGTCCCGTCCGCTTTTTGGGTGGGAAAATGTTGCAGGAACCATTAACAATGAAGGCCCCTATTCCTTTGTGAAGAATGGAATCGTGTATTTAACATATTCCGGAGGTTCTGCCAACAGTTATACATATGCGTTAGGACTTCTTACCGCTCAGGAAACAGATGATTTGCTGGATGTTTCATCCTGGAGCAAGCGGTGTACGCCTGTGCTTTCATTTTATTCTGTGGAGGGGGAATATGGACCGGGGCATAACTCCTTTTTTGAAGATGAGGATGGGGATTTGATGATTGCCTACCATGGAGAGACGGGACTAGATCAACATCTGCGTTGTGACGGTATCCGGCGGGTACATTTCCGCAAAGATGGTTCTCCGGAATTTGGAATGTCAGCAAAGAACGATCTTGATGAGAAATTGACAGCAGTAAAAATGAAAATAGTGGTAAAGTGACAAGCTGTTTGAATATAAATAATAAGGAAACCTGCTAAAGATAGGTTTTGAGGGACGTGCATATTTTTATGACACGTCTCTTTTTTGCGTGAAATGCCATAGTCTTATTTACCATATTAAATGCAAAAGCAACAAAATAACGTACGAAAAATAGCGTCAAAAAAGCCGATACTTTATTTCTCTCCTTCTTATTGACAAAAAGTCAATAAGAGATATACTATAATCAGCAGTAAAAGGCTTTGAAAGAAGGATTTATTATGTCGAAAAGAATCAATGACACGCAATTGCGCAGGCAGCAGATTTTGAAATCTGCAAGAAAGGTCTTTTTGGAAAAAGGTTTTCAGGGAGCAACTATTGATGACATAGCGAAAGAAGAGGGGGTTGTCCGGGGAACGATCCTGTACCATTACAAGACCAAAGAACTATTAATGGAGGCGGTGCTTGAGGAGGGCAGCAGGGAGTGGAATCCCTTGCTTACTGACTTAGTAGCAAAGCGTGAGATACCCGTTATGGAACGGATAGACAGGATTTTTACGCTTTGTGAAGCGTATTTTACTGATGAAAAGCTGGAAATGGATCAATATACGCGAGAACCGGAGGAAATGCGGTTCCTGTTAGACCAAATGAGGCTGAAAAATTTTTATCGGCAGACAGAAGGGCTGGCGGTACTTCTGGAAGAAGGGATTGAAACAGGTGAGCTGTCATTAGATAATCCCAAAGCCCAGGCAGCTTCCGCTATGTTTGCGGTTTTTGGGATTATGGGAACGGATATCTCACCGGAGGAACTAAAGGTACAATTGCAGGTGATCAAGGAACAGTTATTATCGTCTTGCGGAAATGTTATATAAACAAAAGCGGCTAAAGAAAAGGAGAAGATGTATGAAACGAATGATGGCATGGCTATTGGCGCTTTGTCTGACCGCAACGTGCATCCTTCCGGTTCGGGCAGCAGACACGGGCGGAATGGATTTACTCAAAACAGCGCAGGAAGATGCGGATTCAGACAGTCAGCAGACCAAAGAAAGAGCGGAAGAGGAAACAGAAGAAGAGAAGGTTGATTCTGAATCAGAAAGCGGTGATGAGACAGAAGAAGATTCTTGGATGGAAGATGAGACAAAGAATGGGACAGGGGATGAAATTGCGGATGAACCTGAAGAAGGATTCCAGGCGGAAGACATGCCGGATACTAAGACAGAAGATGAAGCCGGAGATGGGATTCAGATCATGCAGGACTCCCCGGCAGATGATGAAAGCTGGAATGACCGGCAAGTTTTATCAACTGTCACCGGCGGCGTTGAGGTAATCTTGATGAATGCGCTCCCAATTAGCGGAGACAAAAAGATCAAACTGAAAGTGACGCTGGAAAATGAGGGCAGCAAAGAGGTAATCATTGGAAGCGATTCGCAGAAACATGTTACATTGTTTGATAAATTGGAGGCAGGAAATTATCATTTGACGATATCAGAGGCGGAAACGGGTAATTCCGGGTTTGGCTTTCTTGCCTATGAGCAGGATATCGAAGTTTCCGGCGATATTAAGACGGCGGAGATCTATACCGGTTTTGTGGAATTGGCTGGTATTGAGTATACGGAAAATGCACCGCATCCGGGCGCTATGCTGATTGGAGATGTAAACAGGGATGGCATTCTGGATGATATGGACAAGGATGCGATCATGCAGGCAATCAGCCAGGGGACGGATGGTGCGCTGAAAGGGAACCCGGATCATAATCCTACGGATTTAAATAAGGATGGACAGACTGACCTTGTGGATCTGCAATATTATGTCAATAGCAAGGCAAGGCTGAATGATAATGCAGATACTACAGCGTCCCTATATAGCAGGGTTTCACCTGATGCAGTGCAGGTAAATATCAATACGAGTACTACAGATATTGAGGGAAATCCGGAGAATTTATTGAAAGATAATAATGAAAAGGTAACATTAAAGAGCAAAGGCGGGAATATTTCAGAGGATTTCCCGGTGGAGATCGGTTTTAACTTGGAAAGTGGCGGCCAGGCGGCACATGAGATGGAGCAGATCACGATTTCCATGGGGGAAAATGGCATTGAAAGCGGAACCCTGACTGTGATAACGGAAGAGGGGGGGAAGCTGCCTGATTATGTGATTGAAGATGGAAAAGTAGTGTCGGTAAGCCGTATGTCGTCTGTAGGAGAGGAAGGGCAAAGCGGTTCGTTGACCATTGATCTTGGAGGGCAGACTGCTGTAAAAAAGATCACACTGACAATTACCGGAATGAAATTTGGCGGAAATCTGGCAGAGATTTCCAAGGTGGAATTTTTAAATGACACGGAAAACAGGATTCCTGCACCTGACATGAATGTACCTGACGGGCTGGGCACAACAGGAGGGAACAAGTCCTTCCGTGTGACATGGAATAAGCAGGTAAACGTGACCGGATATGAGGTGGAAATCAGCCATAATGGGCAGACGGAAACCAGGCGTGTGGCCTCTAACCAGCTGGAAGTGAAATCCTTTATGGGAGGAAGGCTGAAAAACGGTGATGTTTATGAAGTCAGAGTACAGTCTGTAAACGGCACATGGACCAGCGGCTACTCAGGCAGTGTATCGGCAAGCCCGGTTATTTCAGGTAAGCCTGATGCACCGGATAATCTGAAAGCAGTGGGAGGCTATTGCCGTATTAAACTGACATGGAAGAACATGGAGGACACGGATTCCTACAATATTTATTATAAGGCGGAGGGAGAAAGCACTTATAGCAAAATCACCGGCGTAGATCAAAACAGGCATACAATTTCAAGTCTGAAAGATGAAACCAGGTATGAGATTTATGTGACAGGTGTGAATGAGCTGGGAGAAAGCAATCCTTCCATCCATTCGGAAGCACGGACGATTACACTCAAACCGGCGGAAATGCCTAACTACAAGCTGATCAATGAGTCCAATGGGAAAGGGAAGGTAAGCGCTCATATCGCAAGTGTGACTCACGGAAGAGGTTCTATGGTATCCAGTTCTTTGGATACGGATAAAAAAAGCGCCCTTGGGACGGTGGATAAGGATGCGGCATCCCATTATCAGATTTTAGACTGGGATGATGGAGCAAGCTATCCTTCGCCGGATAAAGGTTTGCTGTTTACGTTGGACGATTATTATGAAATGAATTATATTGCTTTTGCGGAAGCTGAGGATATCGGCTGGTACAGTGGTGCATATGTTTACTATTATGACCAGGGACACCCAAATGGAACTGCGGCTCAGAATGTATCTTTATTACAGCGGACCGATGTAAACGGACGGAAGTATTATATGATCAAGCTGGCACAGCCAATTAAGGCAAACAAGGTTAGACTGGGATTTACAAGAGGGAATAACCAGCGTGAGATTATTATTTCCGAAGTGAATTTTTACTATTATGACAGTTTGGAAAATGATATTCTTGCCTTATATGCCGATGACCTTCACACAGTACTGAAGGGGGATGTAACGGAGGCGGTCATCGAAGAACTGCAAAAGCGTCTGGACACCAAAGATGCCAAAAGCGGGGAATATCATCCGGAAAGGGCAATGCTTCAAAGAGAGCTGGACAATGCCAGAGGGCTTTTGTCATCAGATTTCCAGGAAGTGGTAGAAATTAATGCAAGTATCACTGCTGCAAAAGACGGGCATCTGGGATTTAGTGGATTGAACGCATGGCAGCCCCTTGGTGTTACGGCATATGAAGGGGAGCAGATCGTAGTATATGTAGGGCATAATCAGCTAAAAACCGGTTCAGATTCGGCGTTAAAGTTAATTGCAACTCAGTATCACGCGGAAGCAGGCGCATTTGCATCGGAGATTGCCACACTGAAGGTGGGGCGTAATGAGATCACCATCCCTTCCATTCAAAGCCTTGCCTGTGAGGGCGGTGGAGCCCTTTATGTCCAGTATACCGGGAAGAATGAGAATGACAGATATGCAGTGCGGGTAAGCGGCGGCGCTAAAGAACCTGTACTGAACCTTTATGGCATTACGGACCCCGTGCAAAGGATGGGGCGCATTACATCTTATGTAAAAGAATTGGAAGAGCATGTGGCATCTCAGGAGGATCAGCATAAAAAGCTGCATGAAAGTACGGGGGAAGGAAATAAAGTAAACCGCAGTTATGAGAAAGAAAACTGTATCCTTGGTGCTACGGATATTATGCTGGATCAGATGATGCTGTCCGTATCGGCACAGCAGATTCTTGTAGGTCTTGGAAAGGGCAGCACACAGGAGCGTGCAGACAGGCTGGAACAGTCCTTACAGGCTATGGAGGATATGATGAAGCTGTTTTATCAGCACAAAGGGCTTGGCAGCGATGTGTCAACACCGGCAACAGACCGGCTTCCCGCACAGCACTTGAACATCCGTTATATGAGGATGTTTGCGGGCGCATTTATGTATGCGGCAGGAAACCATATTGGAATTGAATGGGGATCTGTACCGGGGTTGGCTTCAGCGGTACCGGTACAGGCTGACGCCAATGGAAAATATATAAGCGGAAGTTATTTTGGCTGGGGAATCAGCCATGAGATTGGACATAACATTAATCAGGGAAGCTACGCCATAGCGGAAGTTACCAACAACTATTTTGCACAATTGACTAAGTCTGAGGACAGCAACAGCACAGTGCGCTTTAGTTATGATAAGGTTTATCAAAAAGTTACCTCGAATACGTTGGGAAGACCTTCTGATGTGTTTATCCATCTTGCTATGTATTGGCAGCTTCACCTTGCCTATGACAGGGATTACAATTATAAGACTTATGATACTTATGAACAGCAGCAGGCAAATCTGTTTTACGCACGGGTGGATTCTTACAGCAGGAATCCTGCCCAGGCAAAAGGAAATCTAAAATTAAACGGCGGGAGTGACCAGAATATCATGCGTCTTGCCTGTGCAGCAGCAGAAAAAGATCTGACAGAGTTTTTCATGCGCTGGGGGCTTGTGCCGGATGCGGAAACGCTCAGTTATGCAAAGCAGTTCGATAAAGAAGAGAGGGCGCTGTATTACCTGACAGATGACGCGAGAGTCTATGAAATGGAGCATGGCACGGCCGGCTCCATAAAGGGTAGGGATGTGATCAGCTCAGGAAGTACGGCACAGGTAAGCAGCAGAGTTCCTAACGAAGTGACGATTACCATCCAGGACACAGCAAATCCGGATGTGGTTTTAGGGTATGAGATTGCCAGATATCAGTATGAAAACGGAGTGCCGGTACGCCAGGTTATTGGGTTTTCTACGGAAACCACTTATGTGGATCATGTGGTAACGGTCAATAACAGGGTGATGACCTACGAGGTCACAGCAGTGGATCAGTTCGGCTATCGATCCAATAGCCGGAAGATAGGGGATGTCAGGATATCCCATGACGGCAGCCAGGATAAATCCATGTGGACAGTGTCTACAAATATGCTTTCTATCAAGGATGAGGCCGGGGAAGCAATAGAAGAAGACCCTTGTGCCCCTGAAAAGGTTTCGGCCGTTTACAAGGTAATTGACAATGATTACAAGGGGGATTATGAAGGGATGACAGCAGGCGGTGATGCAGAGATCCTGATTGAAATGAATCAGGTGCTGGAAGTATGCGGTTTGAAATACACAGTGAAATCAGGTTCGCCTGTTGGCGCGTATGCCATTGAAGTTAGTGTGGATGGCAGTAGCTGGACGACGGTAAAGATAGGAAATTTTGAAGAGAAAACAGGAAGCCAGACTGTGTATTTTGAAAATGCGGATAAGGCTCCATGGGTATGTACCTATGATGCTGCTTATGTAAGGTTAAAGGCAAAAGGACAGACGAGAATGTGCATTGCGGAAGTGGATCTGCTTGGACCTTCCGGGGACAGTATTTCTTTTGGTGTAAGGGAAAACGATACTCAAGGGGCAGTAGGAATCTTAAGCGAGGATTATACCTATGAGAGTGGGAAGACTATTCCTAAGGATTCGATTGTCTTTACCGGAAGCTATAAGGGAAATCCTGCCTACAATGTGGTGGTTCTCTATGATGAAGAGGGAAATATTGTAGGGGGCGTGGATGAAGAAAATGTATTAAAATCAGAGCAGATCATTCTGGCAAATGTGCCTGAAAATGGAATGCTTGGCGAGGTAAGTGACGGTATTTGGATCTATTGGATCGAGCCTGACCGGATACCCGGCGACCTGAAAGGAAAAACCGTGCGCGCACAGCTTTACCGTGTGGACAATGCATTGACGAATGAAGGACAAAGGCTTGTAAGTGATACCATGCCTATGCGAATACCGGATACGCTGGAACGGATTACTTTGAAAAGTATAGCAAACGACAAATAAATGTGCCGTTTACTATATTATGAAACAGAGTAGACAAGCATATAATGGCAGGTGATAGATAGTGAAACGGATTCAGAGTAAGATATATCTGGGGTTAGTGATAATAGGTCTGTCCGCTCCGCTGCGGGTACATGCAGCGGGGCAGGATTTGGTAGTGCTTGGGCAGGACGGAAATCAGGTAGCTGTATCACTGGAGATGAGCAATGCAACGGAAGAAAAGATTACCACAGTGTCCATATCTTTGGAGGTCAAGACCGATGATCCGAGTCAGGTAACGGTGGGGTTTCAGTTTGCCCCGGAGCTTAGCGGAACGGAGCATGGCTTTGTATATAACGAGGATACCGGCAGGCTGGATATCTATGTGGCTTCTTCCAAAAGCCTGTTCAGTGAGGAAAGACTGAACCTTGGGAATGTTCAGGTGCAGCCGACAGACCCGGAACGGAGCATGGCGGCGGATATCAGTTATTGCAAAAATTCTTTTCAGACTGCTAACGGTTCTTACGGAGATAAGACACCGGTAGTAGAGGGAGAAGTTGCGCCTGTGAGCATACAGGTTGGCAATGGCACATTAGTTCCTGATGCGGGTTCGTCAGGAGTAGGAAACGCAGGCACAAGTTCAGGAAACAGCAACAAAGGAAATTCAGTAACCGGCAGTCTGGAGGGCGGTAACCGGGATCAGGGACTATATGATGAGACGACACGTTTTACCAATGACCCGGCCAGCGCCCAGAAGATTGATTCTTCAATCATTAAGCGAGACATAGCGGAAACTCTTCAGCACAATTTAAGTGCCGGGGCAGCGTCAACAATTGCTGGGAATCATGGAGCAGGCGCGGGCAGTACCGGACTGGCTAAGGCGAGAGGGAAGGTATCTGTGATTTCTCCGGAAAATGGTCCGGCAAGCATTCTCGTATCGAAGGGGAACACTGGGACTTCAGACGGAGATCAGCTTGGCAGCTTTTTGAGTGGATTATCAGGTGAAAATTTTGATGGAAATACAGGCAATATCCTAGGAGAAGGAACTTCTTTGGAAGATGGCCAGGAAGAAATTATGTTGGATCAGAAAAACGGTGGTGCAATAGATAATAGAAAGGGTGAAAGAAGAAAACAGATTATTATCATTAGTACAATTTTGGCAGGTTTGATCATTATAGCAGGGGGCGTGCTCCTGTTGCTTGTGAAAAGGACGGGCTATCCAATTGCAGGCGCTAAGAAGAAAAAGAAGAAGAAAAGACGCCGGAGAAAGAAGAAGCCTGCAAGGAGGAGGCGTGTGCGGAAGAAGTTATATAGACAATGAGACTGCCAGGGAAATTAAGTACGCGTAAGCAGAGAATAACAAAACTATTGTATAAAACATCGTAATATTGGTTTATACAGCAAAACACCCCAAAATTCATCATTTGAATTCTGGGGTGTTTAAAACTTTACTGCGGAAGATGGGACTTGAACCCACACGAGCGCATTGCTCACAAGATCCTTAGTCTTGCTCGTCTGCCAGTTCCGACACTTCCGCATGTCACGAATGATATATTACCACCAGATACCTTATTCGTCAAGACTTATTTTTAATTTCTTTCTTAGGTGTTACCTGTGTTTTTATTTGCGAAGCCAGCGGCAGATTTAAAAATCTTGACAATCAAATAAGAGTGTGATAGCTTAATAAAAATATCTGAGGAGAGCCTGAGAATGCAGAACTTACAGCATGTAATGAACTATATGTACATGTATTACGGACGTATTTATCTGTAATTGATATCCGGCAGGATGCACAGTTACAGATGGTAGGTCTGATATGTCTGTGCATATAAGTCGGCAAAGGTAGGTTTGAGTCATTCTTGTTTTGAGAAATCCGTATTGTAGACAGATGCACTGGACATATCATATGTTTAGTGCATTTTTTGTGGTACAGGAAAGTGCTCGGATGTAGCGGAGGTCAAAAAGAATGCGAAGCATTCTTTGGAGTTGGCCGCTGGGCCAACTCCTTTTGTGCGTCTTTACAGAACGAATAAATTCAGAAAGGTACGGTAATATAACTATGGAAGTAAAATTATTACGAGCAAGCAGAGAAGATGCTGCGCAGATTCATGAAATGCAGAAAGAGGCATTTAGAGAATTACTTGACAAATATCAGGACTTTGATACGAGTCCGGGAAACGAGACCGTTGAGAAATTATTGGGATGATTGATGCAGGAATTTACCTATTATTATTTTATCTGCCTGGGAGAACGGAAAGTAGGAGCAATCCGCATTGTTGACGAAAAGGGAAAGAATAAACGAATCTCTCCGCTTTTTGTTTTACCTGCTTTTTGGGGACAGGGCATTGCGCAAGAGGCAATCCGATTATGTGAGGATATTCATGGCAGTGAGCATTGGGAGCTGGCTACTATTTTACAGGAGGAAAAGAATTGCTATCTATATGAAAAAATGGGTTACAGAAAAACCGGAAATTCAAAAGCTATAAATGAGAAGCTGACTTTAGTCTTTTATCAAAAATAGAATTATAGCATTTATCTTTGATGGTTGTATGTGGCATTCATCATATGTATAATATAATTGTAGCAGGTATGTTGTCCGCAGAAGAAGGAGTGGATATTTCAGGGTGTTAAAAACGGAGAAACAGAGAGCATGGAAAACAGTTCACGGTTGAAAAAATATAAAAATTATTATAAATTAAGGAGGAAAAGAAAATGCAGAAATTTAGTTATGTAATTAAGGATGAAGTAGGGATTCATGCGAGACCGGCGGGGCTTTTGGTAAAGGAAGCCAAAAAGTATGAAAGTACCATTCAAATCATGAAGGATTCCAAATCCGCAGCGGCAACAAAGCTGATGGCAGTCATGGGACTTGGCGTAAAATGCGGTGATACGGTGGAAGTAGTAGTGGAAGGCGCTGACGAGGCTGCTGCTTTTGAAGGAATCAAGGCTTTTTTTGAAAGTAATCTGTAAAGAATAGGATCAGGATGCCGCCGCTATTTTCGAATGAGAAATATCCGGCGGCATCCGTAGTGTTTGGGGACGGAGAGGAGAAGCTATGGGAAAGGTTTCCATTTTTCAAACGAGACTGGAGCGGCATCATGATGAGCTGCGCTGGCTTTATATGGAATTGTATGATAATGGTTCCATGTTTGCGGAGCTGTGTGAGCGCATGAAGCAGTTTTATCAGAAACGGGATAAAACATTGAAAAGTCGGGACTTGGAACGTGAAACGGATCAGAGCTGGTATAAGCAAAATGATATGCTGGGGATGATGTTTTACATTGATAATTTTGCCGGAAATATGAAAGGTGTGGAGTCGAAACTGGATTATATAGAGCAGTGCAATGTGAACTACATTCATTTAATGCCTTTCCTTGATACACCTAAAGGCCGTTCCGATGGGGGCTATGCGGTGTCGGATTTTCGAAAGGTTCAGCCCAAACTGGGATCTATGGAGGATCTTGATAGTCTGACAGCAGCCTGTCATAAAAAGGGAATTAATGTTTGTATGGACTTTGTTATGAATCATACCTCAGAAGATCATGAATGGGCTAAGAAAGCCCGGCAGGGAATCGGAGAGTATATGAGCCGTTACTTTTTCTATGAGAATTGGGATGAACCGGCTTTATACGAAAAAACAGTGCCCCAGGTATTTCCCACCACTGCTCCGGGAAATTTCACATGGCTTGAGGATGCAGAGCGTTATGTAATGACCTCCTTTTATCCGTACCAGTGGGACTTGAATTACAGAAACCCCAGAGTGTTCAATGAAATGATGTACAATTTTCTTTATCTGGCTAACAGGGGAATTGATATTATTCGTATTGATGCGGTGCCCTATATCTGGAAGGAACTGAATACTTCCTGCCGGAATCTTCAGCAGGTACATACTATTGTGCGAATGATGCGGATTATCAGTGAGATTGTATGTCCCGGTATTTTGCTGCTTGGTGAGGTGGTTATGGAGCCTGAAAAGGTGACTCCGTATTTCGGAACCGTTGAGAAGCCGGAGTGCCACATGCTTTATAATGTTACCACGATGGCAACCACATGGCATACGGTTGCAACAAGGGATGTGAGATTGCTGAAAAAGCAGCTTGATATCGTCAATTCTCTGCCGAAGGATTATGTATTCCTGAATTATCTGCGGTGCCATGATGATATCGGCTGGGGCCTTGATTACGGTACTTTGAAGGCGGAGGGCATTGGAGAGAGGAGTCATAAGCAATATTTAAATGATTATTTTCAAGGATATGCTGGAGAAAGCAACAGCCGCGGCGAACTGTATAATGCGGATCCGGTTACCGGAGATGCCAGATTCTGTGGGACAACAGCTTCCATGTGCGGTGTGGAGAAGGCCGGTTTTGAACAGGATGAGCAGGCAATGGAGCGGGCAATCAAAATGGATCTGATGCTTCATGCTTACATGTTTATGCAGTCCGGAATTCCGGTGTTATACAGCGGAGATGAGATTGGACAGATCAATGACTACACCTACAAGGAGGATCCGGATAAGGCAGCGGATTCCCGATACATTCACCGTGGAGCAATGGATTGGAAGCTGGCGGATAAAATTGGAGATAAGGATACCGTACAGGGCAAAATCTTTACAGGGTTGAAGCATTTGGAGCAGATCCGGAAAACGGAAAAAGTATTTGTGTCTGGTGCAGATACATGGACCATTGAAACCTGGGATACTGCTGTTTTGTGTATTGGAAGACACTATGAAGGTGAGAAGCTGATCGGCCTTTTTAACTTCAGCGAGCATGACAAGACGGCATGGATCAATGAGACGGATGGAGATTACGTGGAATTGATTTCAGGAAAAGAGATGAAACCGGTGGGCGTTAATATACCTGCTTACGGTTTTTATTATCTGAAAAAGAGATAGCCCTTATCAGTGCGAGAGCGGAGAGAGAACAATGACGAACAAAGAACGAAGAGACGCCGGTCTGGCGTATATTTCTGATGATAGTATTTTTGAAGAACAGATGATATGTAGAAAGATCCTGCAGAAGCTGAATTTTATGTATCGTTCGGATTTTGCGGGAATCAGTGAGGTGGTAAAAGAACTTTTGGGAAAATCGGAAGGCGCTTTTATTAATCCGCCGTTTTACTGTGATTATGGAAAACATATTGAAGTAGGGAAAAATTTCTTTGCCAACTACAACTGTACGCTATTGGATGTAGCCAAAATTAAAATCGGTGATAATTGCCAGATGGCTCCCAATGTAGCAATTTACACTGCCGGACATCCGGTTCATCCGGTAAGCCGCAATTCGGCTTATGAGTATGGAAAAGAGGTGACCATAGGGGATAATGTATGGCTTGGAGGCAATACAGTAGTCTGCCCGGGAGTGCATATCGGGAATAACGTGGTCATCGGCGCGGGCAGTGTGGTGACAAAGGATATTCCGGACTGGAGTATTGCGGCAGGAAATCCCTGCAAGGTGATTCGTTTTATTACGGATGAGGATAAAAAGAAGCTTTTTAAAGATGAAGAAATTGACGAGGAAGCGTGGAAGGATATTGTAGAGCGGATGGACTTTTAAATTTGGAGAAAATAATATGTTTGCAGATTATCATGTGCATACTTTATAAAGGGTTAAGAAAAATGAAGGTGTTGCTTTGGAAAGAGGATATCAGAATAGTATGATGGAGGAACCGGCGGGATGAACTCATTTGTGGAATTCAAGAATGTAGGTAAGACATATCATATGGGTGAAGTTGACATTGAAGCGTTAAAGGATGTGAACTTTGCAATTGAAAAAGGGGAATTCTGCGTTATCGTGGGAGCTTCCGGTGCGGGGAAAACAACTATTTTAAATATTTTAGGCGGAATGGACAGTCTCTCCGAAGGGCAGGTATTTTTAGATGGAGAAGAGATTTCAGCGTACAACAAGAAAAAACTCACAACTTATCGAAGGCATGACATCGGTTTTGTATTTCAATTCTATAACCTGGTGCAGAATCTGACGGCGCTTGAAAATGTGGAATTGGCAGCGCAGATCTGTAAAGACCCGTTGGATGCGGGAACAGTTCTGGAAATGGTAGGACTAAAAGATCGGGCAGGGAATTTCCCTGCACAGCTGTCAGGAGGGGAGCAGCAGAGAGTTGCCATTGCAAGAGCGCTTGCCAAGAATCCAAAGCTTTTGCTTTGTGATGAGCCTACGGGGGCACTGGATTACAATACCGGAAAGGCAGTTTTAAAATTATTGCAGGATGCTTGCCGGAAGAACGGGATGACAGTGGTGGTCATCACACATAATCAGGCATTGACAGCAATGGCGGACCGGATTATCACGGTAAAGAGCGGAACCGTATGGAGCATGGAGATGAATGAGAAGATCGTGCCGGTGGAACAGATTGAGTGGTAGGGAGTCAGATACATGAGTAAGGGTATGATCAAAACGACAATCAGGGAAATCAAAGGAAGCCTTGGCCGGTATATGGCGATTCTGGCAATCGTAATGCTGGGAGTAGGCCTTTTTTCCGGACTGAAGGCAACGACTCCGGCAATGATCGCCACAGAAAATGATTATCTGGCACAGCAGAATTTTTTTGATTTTCGCCTGTTATCGACAGTTGGGTTTGATGAGGAGGATGTGGAAGAACTGATAGAGCTTGACGAGGTAGCCGATGCGGAAGGAGTCGTTTCGGTTGATGCACTGTGCACATTGGGAGAAGGGAACGAGTCTGCTTATATAATCCATATGTTACCGGAAAGCATTAATCGTGTTGTCTTAACTGACGGCAGAATGCCGGAAAGTGCAGATGAATGTCTGCTGGATTCCGCTTTGTATGGTGAAGCGGCGATCGGCATGCAGATTACCGTAACAGACAATAATGATGAGGATACACTGGAAATGTTTGAGGAACGTACTTTCACTGCAGTGGGAATAGTGCGTTCTCCTTACTATATTAATTTTGAGCGGGGAACCACTTCCATTGGGGATGGAAAGATCACCGCATTTTTTTATGTACCCCGGGAAGCCTTTGCATGCGATTATCTGACGGAAATTTATGTAGCGGCCAGGCAGAAATATGATGTTTATTCGGATGAGTATGAGGATTATATTGATGCCATTCAGCCTGAAATCGAAGAAAAGAACGAACAGCTTGTGACGGAACGGTATGAGGAGCTTATTGCCGAGGCACAGGAAAAGATTGACGACGCCCAGACAGAGCTTGATGACAAAAAAGCAGAAGCCGAGGAGGAATTAGCGGATGCGTGGCAGAAAATTCTGGATGCAGAGCAGGAGATTTCAGACGGCGAGCAGGAACTTATAGATGGTGAGCAGGAGATTGAGGACGGAAAAAAGGAAATAGCCGATGCGGAGCAGGAGATTAAAGACAACGAGCAGAAGCTTATAGACGGTGAACAGGAAATTCAGGATAAAGAGATCGAGATTCAGGATGCAGAGAAGGAGGTCAGTTATCACGAATGGGAAATTTTTGACAGTGAATTGACCCTCGCTGCTGCATGGGAAGAGCTGGAACAGGGCAAGCAGGAGTTAAAAGACAAGGAAGAGAAGCTGCATGAAAAAGAAGTGGAACTGAATGAAAAAGAAGCGGAGCTTTCCGGGCAGAAGACGGCGTTGGAAGAACAGAGCGCAGCGCTGGAAGCGCAAGGAGCCGAGCTGGAAGCTGGGGAAACACAGCTTAATGAACAGGAAAAATTGTTAGAGTACTTACCGGAGGAAGAAAAACAGGAGGCTCTCGAAAAGCTACAGGAAGAAAGGGCAAAGCTTCAAGCCGGAAAGGAACAATACCAATCAGGAAAAGAGCAGATTCAGTCAGGGCTTTCCCAGATTCAGGGCGGTTTAGACCAGATTCAGGCAGGAAAAGGAGAGATTGAAGGAGGAAAAGAGCAGATCGAAGAGGCCAAAAGGAAGATTGCTCATCAGGAGCTGGTGCTTTTGGAGGCGGAAGCAGAGCTTCAGGAAGCAAAAGATGAAGTGTCAAATGCGAGAACGGAGCTGGAGGACGGCAAGGCGGAGCTGGAAAAAGCAAAACAGGAATTAGAGGACGGTAAGACAGAGCTGGAAGACGGGAAAGCAGAGCTTGCAAAAGCCAAAACAGATTTGGCAGATGCCCAGACGGAGCTGGAAGACGGGAAAACCGATTTGGAAGAGGGCAGGATAGAGCTTGCGGATGCCAAGACGGAATACGAAGAGGCGGAAGCGGAATTTGAGCAAGAAGTGGAAGATGCTCAGCAGAAGATTGATGATGCGCGGGCTGAGCTTGCAGATATTGAGGACCCGGATGACTATGTGCTGAACAGAAATACGAACATCGGCTATGCCTGCTATGAAAGCGATTCCAACATTGTAGCGGCCATTGCTAATGTGTTTCCGGTATTCTTTTTTCTGGTTGCGGCACTGATCTGTATGACAACCATGAATCGGATGATCGAAGAGCAGAGAACACAGATCGGTGTGCTGAAGGCACTTGGATATGGCAATGCTGCCATTATGGGAAAATATCTGTTTTATGCCGGCTCAGCGGCGGTCGTTGGCGCGGTCATTGGATGTGTTGGAGGGACGTGGCTGTTTCCGAGGGTAATCTGGACGGGATACAGTATTATGTACAGTATGGGGAAAATTGAATATTACTTTGATATCCGGGTGGCGGTTCTTTCTCTTTTGGCGGCACTTTTGTGTTCGGTGGGGGCTGCATACCTTTCCTGCCGGCATGAGCTTCAAAGCGTACCTGCCAATTTGATTCGTCCAAAGGCGCCAAAGAGCGGAAAACGGATCTTTTTAGAAAAGATTACGTTTTTGTGGAGCCGATTGAAATTCCTGCATAAGGTTTCTCTGAGAAACATTGTAAGGTATAAAAAGCGGTTCTTTATGATGGTGCTGGGTATCAGCGGCTGTACTGCGCTTCTGGTGACGGGATTTGGCATCAAAGATTCGGTGACCAATATTGCGGATATGCAGTACGATGAGGTGCAGATCTATGATATCGGTATTACCTTTAAAGACGGTGTACAGGCTGAGGATATGGATAGGCTGACAGCGGAGGCAGCAGGAATGTTAGAACAAATCTCTTGTCGGTATGAGGAGAGTGTGGATATTGACTTTGGCGGGAAAACAAAGTCCATTTATATGGAAATTCCAGAGGATGCGGATGAAATCGGTACTTTTTTGAATTTGCATACACAGGAAGGGGACGCCATTCCGTATCCAGGGGAAGGCGAAGCGGTTCTGACAGCGAAGCTGGCTGAAAATATGGGAATTGAACCGGGAGATCAGGTGGTTCTCCGGGATAACGACATGAACAGTATTACCGTGTCCGTATCGGCATTATGTGAAAATTATGTCTACAATTATATTTACCTGAACAAGGAAACTTATGTAAACCAGATTGGCGCAGAGCCGGAGTATAAGAGCGCATATGCGCTTGTTAACGACGGTGCGGATGTCCATGAGGTGGCAGCAGTATTCTCTGATATGGACAATGTGCTTTCTGTTTCCGTTATTGAAGATATGCGTCAGAGAATTGCGACAATGATGAAGAGCATGAACTATATTGTGGCGTTGATTATTGTATGCGCGGGAAGTCTTGCTTTTATCGTGCTTTATAATCTGACCAATATCAACATCACAGAACGAATTCGGGAAATTGCAACGATCAAGGTTCTTGGCTTTTACGCAAAAGAGACAGCGGACTATGTTTTCAGAGAAAATCTGGCGCTGACGGCAATCGGAGCCGTAGTTGGGCTTTTGCTTGGAAAGTGGCTGCATTGGTTTGTTATGTATAACATTAACATTGATATGATTTCTTTCAAGACTCTGATTACACCGTTAAGTTACCTGCTGAGTTTGGTGTTTACGTTTGGGTTTGCGCTTTTGGTGAATGGACTGATGTATTTCAAGTTGGAAAAGATCAATATGGCGGAATCTTTGAAATCTATAGAGTAGCATAAATTGACGTTTAGTGTGGGTATGCGTATGCAAGACGGCCGCGCAGATAAAATAACTCCTTTCGTCAGCACGCTCGATAAAGCGTTCGCGAATGGCTTCCTTAAGGAGTTATTTTATTCTGCGCTGGGTTGTCGAATGACGCAAATCCCAATTGGGAACTTCACTAAGGTTGAATGTTCCACTCTTTGGCAAATAGCCAGACGGTGGATAAGACGACTATAGTGGAGTCATTAGCTGGTTTTTCCGTTAGCCAAAAAACTAACTCGGATAAGAAACAAATTCTTAAGGAAGCAATTCGCGAACGCTTTATCGAGCGTGCTGACGTAGAATTTGTTTCCTATCCGAGTGGTCGTTTAGGTTCTATGGGTAACCCAGCTAAACGATAATTTAGAATCCCTCCTGCCTGCGCATTTTCCTTAGTTCTATTCTCTTCAGTGCGCAGTCCCATTCATATTTTTGGGATTCTGTTTCGATGGTAATACCGTATGGAATCGGGCAGGGGCGGTCATCGCTGCCTAAAGCAACAACTGTCAGATAGGCACGATTGATAGGGCGGCGTGTGCCATTGGTGGATTCTGCATAGGTGTCTACGCGCACCTCCATGGAAGTGTTTCCCACATAGGTAATGTAACCAACAACGATGACCAGCTCATCTAAGAAAGCAGGGTTTTTAAATTGCAGATTGTCGATGGAGGCAGTGGTTACACGGATACCGGTATGACGTCTGGCAACGGCTCCGGCAACCTCATCAATCCAAAATACCAGCTTGCCGCCAAAAAGACGGCTTTCTCCGTTAATATCTTCATAACGGAGCAGGTGAACCTGTTCCGTGCGTGATTCCTCAATGGATTTTTCGGGTCTTTTTAAATCTGACATGAAATGAAACCTCCCAGTCTGATGAATTTTATTACAAATGATAAGTTATAGATTTTTAGTACAAACAAATTGTAGCAGGAAATTTGTGTGGTTGCAACTGTCAGGAAGCAGGGAAAGAGTATCCGCAGATTATTTACAATATAAATAATAATTATAATATATATAATTAATATTGATTTTACTTATGATTGTCTCGGGGGTATAATCAGAAAGTAAGAAGCTGATAATAAAAGCAGGTTTTTACAACCTGCTTTTGTTTTTACAGAAAGGGAGCAAGAGAAATGGTTAAAGCAGTAGTAGGAGCCAATTGGGGCGACGAAGGAAAAGGTAAGATTACAGATATGCTGGCTCAGCAGGCGGATATTGTTATTCGTTTTCAGGGCGGAGCTAATGCAGGGCATACCATCGTGAACAATTACGGGAAATTTGCACTGCATACACTGCCATCCGGTGTGTTCTACGGACATACCACCAGCATTATCGGAAACGGCGTGGCATTAAACATTCCGGTTTTGATGAATGAAATCAAATCGATTACAGACAGGGGAGTTCCCATGCCTAAGATTTTGGTATCTGACCGGGCGCAGATGGTTATGCCTTATCATGTATTGCTGGATCAGTACGAGGAGGAGAGGCTTGGCGGGAAATCCTTTGGGTCTACCAAATCGGGAATTGCGCCTTTTTATTCCGATAAATACGCGAAGATCGGTTTTCAGGTGAGCGAGTTGTTTGATGATGATCTGCTGAAGGAAAAAGTGGAGCGGGTATGTGAACAGAAGAACATTATGCTGGAGCATATGTATCATAAACCGCTGATCGATCCGGAGGAGTTGCTTGCAACGCTGCATGAATATAAGGATATGATTGAACCATTTGTCTGTGATGTGTCCGCATATTTGTATACGGCGATGAAAGAAGGCAAGACGATTCTTTTGGAAGGACAGCTGGGAACGCTTAAAGATACGGATCACGGCATTTATCCAATGGTTACATCTTCTTCTACCTTGGCAGCTTATGGAGCTATCGGAGCAGGTATACCACCTTATGAGATTAAAGAAATCGTGACGGTCTGCAAGGCATATTCATCAGCCGTGGGAGCAGGTGCGTTTGTGTCGGAAATTTTCGGAGAGGAAGCCGATGAACTGCGCCGCAGAGGTGGTGACGGCGGTGAGTTTGGCGCTACCACGGGACGTCCCAGACGTATGGGTTGGTTCGACTGTGTGGCTTCCAAATACGGATGCCGTCTGCAGGGAACAACAGATGTAGCGTTCACGGTGCTGGATGTGCTGGGATATTTGGATGAGATTCCTGTCTGTGTGGGCTATGAAATCGATGGTGAGGTGACCACGGATTTCCCTGTTACCTGTAAGCTTGAAAAGGCAAAACCGGTACTTAAGACATTACCGGGATGGAAATGTGAAATCCGCGGTATTAAAAAATATGAAGAACTGCCGGAAAACTGTAGAGGCTACATTGAGTTTATTGAAGAGCAGATTGGCTATCCCATCACTATGGTGTCCAACGGACCGGGAAGAGATGATATCATTTACCGGAAAAGTGCTCTTTAATCATTCTGATAAATAGAAATGGAATCAATACCTGATGACATCAATGCAAGTGGGGGAGTTGTCATCAGGTATTTTTTGTGGTAAGGTGAATAGTGATAGTCAGAGGTGAAAAGGCGGTGTGGGAGCGTGAACCGGAATTATTCAAGGGAACTGGAAGAGATTTTATGTAAACCAGATAATAAAGGGAAAAAGCTGTTTCTGCATAGCTGCTGCGCACCCTGCAGCAGTTATGTATTGGAGTATCTGCGCTCCTTTTTTTCTATTACGGTATTTTATTATAATCCCAATATTACAGAGGAACCGGAGTACCGCCATCGGGTCGAAGAGCAGAAACGGTTGATTCACGAGTTTAACAGAGAGTTGGGAACAGCATATCCCATTCAGGTTATCGAGGGGGATTATCAGAGAGAGCTTTTCTTTGAACGCATAAAGGGATTGGAAGAGTGTCCCGAAGGAGGAGAACGCTGTTTTGTGTGTTATGAGATGCGGCTGCGGGAAACAGCACTTCGGGCAAAGGAATATGGAGCCGATTATTTTACCACAACACTGACCATCAGCCCGCTGAAAAACGCAGCAAAAATCAACGAGATTGGGGAACGGATCGCCGGAGAGACGGGAGTGGATTTTTTGCCTTCCGATTTTAAGAAGAAGAACGGATATAAGAGATCCGTGGAGTTGTCGAAAGAGTATGATCTGTATCGGCAGGACTATTGTGGTTGTATTTATTCTCGTAAGCAATGAGTGTTTTCAGAGGAAAACGTATTGGAATGGAGGAAGATATGAAAAGATTTCTGGATTTAATCTCAGAGGAGATGAAGAATGCATTTGAAGCGGCAGGTTATGACAGAGAGCTTGGAAAGGTAACACTCTCCAACCGCCCGGATTTGTGTGAATATCAGTGTAATGGTGCTATGGCAGGAGCAAAGCTTTACAAAAAAGCTCCCATCATGATTGCGCAGGCAGTTGTGGATCAATGTGCGGACAGCAAAGTGTTTTCGGAAGTGACGGCGGTGATGCCGGGATTTTTAAATTTGAAGTTAAGGGAAGAGTTTGCGGCGGATTATCTGAACCAAATGGTACAGGAGCCTAAATTCGGACTTGTCATGCCCTCAAAGCCCTGTAAGATTATCGTGGATTACGGCGGAGCTAATGTGGCAAAGGCACTGCATGTAGGACATTTGCGTCCGGCAATCATTGGAGAAAGCATTAAGCGTATTGCAAGGTATGCAGGCCATGAGGTGATCGGTGACATTCATATGGGTGACTGGGGACTCCAAATTGGTCTTGTGATCACGGAGCTTAAAGAGAGACATCCTGAGCTTGTTTATTTTGATGAAAGCTACGAAGGGGAATACCCTTCGGAGGCACCTTTTACTATTTCTGATCTGGGGGAAATTTATCCTGTTGCCAGTAGCAAATCTAAGGAGGATGCTGCCTATAAGGAGCGTGCCATGGAGGCAACCTTTAAGCTTCAAAGCGGAGTGCGGGGACATCGGGCACTGTGGCGCCATATTATGAATGTTTCTGTACCAAATTTGAAACAAAACTATGATAATCTGAATGTGGAGTTTGATCTTTGGAAGGGAGAATCTGATGTTCAGGACCTGATACCGGGCATGGTAGATTACATGAAGAAAGAAGGCTATGCTTATATCAGTGAAGGCGCTCTTGTGGTGGATGTCAAGGAGGAGACGGATACCAAAGAAGTTCCGCCCTGTATGATCTTAAAGTCAGACGGAGCCTCTCTTTATAATACAACAGATCTGGCTACAATCATGGAGAGAACGGAAAAGTATCATCCGGATCGGATGATTTATGTGACAGATAAGCGGCAGGAGCTTTATTTTGAGCAGGTATTTCGCTGCGCAAGAAAAACGAAACTTATAGATCCGGAAACGGAGCTTTTGCATATTGGTTTCGGAACCATGAACGGAAAGGATGGCAAGCCTTTTAAAACCAGAGACGGCGGTGTGATGAGTCTGGAACTCTTGGTTGGAGAAATCAACGACGAGATGTACCGGAAGATCAGCGAGAGCCGCAAAGAGATGGATAAGGAGGCTGAGGAAACGGCAAAGATCGTTGCTCTTTCTGCGATTAAGTATGGGGACTTATCAAATCAGGCATCGAAAGATTATATATTTGACATTGATAAATTTACCTCCTTTGAGGGAGATACGGGTCCGTATATTTTATATACCATTGTGCGTATCAAGTCGATCTTAAACAAAGTAAAAGAGCAGGGAGGCATACCGGAGAATCCGGTGATCCGCGGTGCGGGAAGCGAAGCAGAAAAAGCGTTGATGCTGCAAATTGCAGGGTTCAATGCCATGATGGAAACGGCATACAGCGAGACAGCGCCTCATAAGGTTTGTGCCTACATTTACGATCTTGCCAATGCGTTTAATCGTTTTTATCACGAGACAAAGATTGTTACGGAAGAAGATCAGGAGAAAAAGGCAGGTTGGATAGCGCTTCTTATGCTTGTCAGGGATATTTTGGAAACTTGTATTGATGTGCTGGGATTTACAGCACCGGAAAGAATGTAGGGATATGCAGACACCAACAGAGTTAAGAAACAAATTAAGAAGTATTGATCATCGGAGTTATCCGGCTTATAAGGAGCTTAAGGGGCAGTATGATTTCGGAGATTACATGCTCTCCATCGATCATGTGCAGGGAGATCCGTTTGCGTCTCCTTCAAGGCTGTCCGTCTGGGTAAAAAATGAAAAGGCAGGATTTCCAAAAGAATTTTATGATACCACGGTCAAAAGGATCACTCTTCAGGATCATCTTACCAGGCTGTTTGGAAGATGGGCAGCAGGAGGAAGCTTTCAGGCAAAGGGATCGGGGAAGAGCGGACTTTTGTCCATCTCCAGGTGCGGACAACAAGTGTTAGAGCGCACAGCTTTGCGTATCAGGGAGGGCGAGGTGATCCTGCGGCTTGAAGCGGGATTCCCGGCGAACGGACGTACCATCAATGCCAGAGAGCTGGAAAAGATGTTGTTTGATATCCTTCCGGACTGTGTAAGAAAAAGTCTGTATTATGCAAGAATTGATCAGAATAAATTAAAGCAGGCAATTTGTCTGTGCGAGGATCAGCAATATATCCGCCAGAATCTGTCCAGGCTGGGATTGTGCGCCTTTATTGCGGATGGTTCCATACTTCCCAGAGAAAGCGGTGTGTCACAAAAGCCGATGAAGGGGGCAGTGGCATTTAAATCTCCGGATTCTCTAAAGGTGACATTATCCCTTCCGAATAAAGGTGAGGTGACGGGAATGGGAATTCCCAAGGGCATCACTTTGTTTGTGGGCGGAGGTTACCACGGTAAATCTACCATTTTGCAGGCACTCCAGAACGGTGTATATAATCACATTGGCGGAGACGGGAGAGAGTTGGTTATTACAGATCATTCGGCATTCAAGCTTCGTGCAGAGGATGGACGGAGCATTACCGGAGTGGATATTTCTCCGTTTATCAAAAATCTTCCGAATAAAAAGGATACAGTGCGCTTTTCAACAGAAGATGCCAGCGGAAGCACTTCTCAGGCAGCGAATCTGATGGAGGCATTAGAGAGTGGAAGTACCTTGATTTTGATTGATGAGGATACCTCTGCTACGAATTTTATGGTCCGCGATCAGTTGATGGCCCAGGTGATCACACAGGGGGAAGAACCGATTACCCCCTTTATCAGCCGGGTACGGGGAATGTATGAGGATTTGGGAGTCTCTTCCATTATTGTTGCTGGAAGCTCCGGAGCTTATTTCCATGTGGCGGACACCATTATCCAAATGAAGGAATATGTGCCGGTTGATATTACGAAGAAGGCAAAGCAGGCAGCAGCGGATTATTCTGATGGCGCAAAGCAAGAAGGCTTCCCGGATTTCTGCGCAAAGCGGATACCGAAACCGGATATGGCGCTTAAGAGGGAAGAACGGATCAAGATTAAGATAATGGGAACCAGTGAACTGTCTCTTTCCAAAGAAAGGGTAGAACTGCGCTATCTAGAACAGTTAGAGGATCAGGAGCAGACAATGGCACTGGCATACCTTTTGAAATATGCTCAGCTTAAGCTGATGGATGGCAGAAAGGATTTAAAGCAGATTGGAGATCTTCTGGAGAATCAGCTTGATCAGAAGGGGCTGGAAAGCCTTTTTGAGCGGGGAGAGGTTTCGTCGCAGCTGGCGAGGCCCAGAAAGCAGGAGATCATGGCCTGCATAAATCGATATCGCAGGTTGGAAATGTAGATATTTTAGACAGCAGATATTTGGAGAAATGAAATGTAAACCAAGAAGCATATTTGGTTGACATTAAGGGCGCAGGATGATATGATGTCTTCAGTCAAAAATGTTTAACAGGATTGGAGACAAATTATGAGTACACAAACGATAACGGCAGGAAGAAGCAAAACCTATGATGTGGTATATGTGGGAGTTTTTGCGGTATTGATAACAATTTGTTCCTGGATATCCATTCCCACGCTGGTTCCTTTTACGCTTCAGACCTTTGCGGTATTTCTTACGGTAGGTTTACTGGGGGGAAAAAGAGGCACTATGGCGGTTCTGGTCTATGTACTGTTAGGAGCAATAGGGATTCCGGTGTTTGCCGAATTCACTGGAGGAATCGGTATTATTTTAAACAATACGGGAGGATATATCATTGGATTTATTTTTTCCGCACTGGTTATGTGGTTGATGGAGAGCCTTCTTGGCAGAAAACTTTGGGTGCAGGGACTTTCCATGATTTTGGGCATTATTGTTTGTTATGCCTTCGGAACCGCATGGTTTATGTTCGTTTATACCAGAGATGCCGGAGCGGTGGGACTTGCAACGGTTCTTAGCTGGTGCGTCATCCCTTTTATTATTCCCGATATTGTTAAAATTGCGCTGGCGCTGTTTTTGAGCAGCAGACTTTCCAGAGTGATCAGAATTAATAATTGAAAGGAATCAGGGACATGATTTACAGAATCAGAGCACATCACGGGATGTGCTTCTCCTTTTTTGAGGGGAAGGGATATAGCGGCGAGTTTATAGAAAACATGCAGAAAATAAAGGAGCAGCTGGATAGAAATCCTGAGATTTGCCTGCTTGATGAGGTGGATGATGTCTGTGTGGGCTGTCCCAATAATCTGAAGGGAACATGTACTTCGGCAGGGAAAGTACAGGACTATGACAGACAAGTTCTGGAATATTGTCAGCTTGTGCCCAAAATGCAGATCCGGTGGAAGGATTTTGAGGCAAAGGTGCGAGAGAATATATTGGATAAGGGGCGAAGAGAGAAAATATGCGGAAATTGTGAGTGGAATGAAATCTGTAAAAACTTTTCTTTACAACCGACCGAAAGGATATTATAATGAATGTGTTGCAGATACATCATGCAGATGTAGTTCATTGGTAGAACATCAGCTTCCCAAGCTGAGGAGGCGGGTTCGATTCCCGTCATCTGCTTACAAAGAGCCTTGATTTATCAGGGTTCTTTCTTTTTGTGTTGCATTTCGTGTTGCATGTTTTCGAAATGCTTAAAGGTAATATCTTGAAATTGTTTATTGTAAGTGTCAATTGTTCCTCTGTATATGTCTTTTAAGGTTTTGTCAGATGTCCAGCCTCCACGTTGCATGATATACTGATCAGGAACACCCAAAGCGTGCATAATACTGGCGGCATAGTGCCTGAGATCATGAAATCTAAAATGCGTTATCCCGAGTTTAGTGAGAGTTCTTCCATGCCTTATACTGATTCGGTCAGGATTTATTGATACAACATATCCTTCTTTCGGAAGCATGTCAATAATAAATTGTGGCATATTAATGTCCCGTGCACTGGACGAATTCTTGACAAACGGTTTTAATACAAATTGATTATTGCTGTCTTTTACTTTTGCTTGCCTTATATGCAGGGTATTTCCGGTTATATGGTTTGCGTCAAGTCCGCAGATTTCAGAACGACGCAGCGTGCCGAAAGCTGACAAACAGCTTGCAATCAGCATATCATTATCATTTTCAGAATAATATCTGATAAGTTCCTGAATCTCTTCATCATTCGGGACATATCCGTCATATCTGATTTTTGACGGAAGAGTAACATTCACAGAAAAAGTTTCCAGATTGTCTTTAATAACCGCATTTAGAAATCCATAGGCATTCCGGACAGATTTCGGAGAATGATTCTCAGAGTAACGATTAATCCACCTTTGAAGGGTAATTTTGTTTAATTCAGACAATTTTTTGTCTTCAATATCACTGAATGCGCTATTACGAAGCTGCTCATATCCCCGTATAGTAGAAGGGGAAAGTACTGATTTTTTAAGATTGCAGTATTCTTTCATGGCTTCACACAATTTTATGTCTTTTGAGAATTCATTTTCTTCTTTTTGATTGCAGACATATTGTGTTGCCAGCAATTCCGCTTCTTTTTTCGTGTTAGCGGTAAAAGACTTATACTTCCGCTTTCCTTTTTCCGTGCCTACATAAATAAGGCATCTGTATTTTCCTGATGGTAGTTTTTTTGCTGTGGCCATAGCCTCCTCCTCCTTAAAATTGGACATAAAAATGCCCGGTGACTTGATTTTGCACCGGGAAAATGATACAATTTATTCTGTCATGAACAAGTTGTATCGGAATTCCCGGTATACCTAACGCCTTGGTGTGCTGCATCAGGGCGGTTTTTCTGTTTGACAGGTTTTTGTATATTGCTTATATTTCTTTATGTGTGGCATTCATAGACGGTGTTCTTATTCCATCGATATGTTCAAATAAATCATCTTTTATAGTTGAACGCATTGGATCAAGAATAAAATCGGTTCCTTCACGGCGCGCTTGTTTAGCAGCAGGAACAAAATCGCTATCACCAGATATCAAAATAATCTGATTAACTTGTCTCTTAAAAACCAAAGATGATATATCAACGCCTATGCACATATCAACGCCCTTTTGCTCCAAATTTAATTCCAAGTCATTGATCGTTATATCACTGACATTAATATCGCCGCGAAGAAGTTTTTTGGTAGGTTCATGTTTGAGTGAATAGTGTACTTGCGTATCGCTAATTCGCCCCATGCGAAGTGCAAACTTCCGATGATGCTTTAATTCCTTTAAAAATTCGGTCATCCAGGAAAATTCTGCTGTACGTTCAAGGGAAACGGTCTTTTGTGTAACGGGATTATAAATATTTTTGGCAATTGGTGGACAATCATAATAAAATACACGGTATAGATATCGATTTTCATAGTTGTCTTTTAGATGCCTATAACAATAGTCATTAAGCTCGTTGGCTCGTTCTGCTGGAGATTTATTTCCCCAAAGGGCTTTCGCTCGTTTGCGATAAAATCCGCCATCTACTAAAATGGCTGTTTTGACAGGATGTTTGTCAAAATTTTTTCTTTTGTTATTCATATTTCCTCCACAAAAATACCCCAAGCTTTGTCAACTTCCCTTATAGTGGGAGGACTACCGCTAGGGGTATGTTCATACAACGTAACTTTTTGTTACACAACTATAATATGCCCTTTACGGTAAAAAATCAACACTTTTGATTAAAATTTTTACATATATGTAAAAAACTATTTTTTGTCAAAACGCCGTAATGGATTAATCATTAATTACATTAGTTCCAGTACGGTAGCGGTTTTTCTGTTTGACAGAGTTTTGTATATTGCTTATAATATACTTAACAAGACAGCCGGAAGGTGAGTGCGATTCACCCGACCCGGCGAAGATCTATAACGAAACTATTAAGAAATAGCCGTCAGTTCTGGCCAGAGAACAGGACGGCTATTTCTTATTTTTTATATTCAGAATCGCTACAATCAGTAAAGCAATGCTCACTACTAAACTCAATTCCTCATATGTACTCATAATAATCACCACCTTCCACAAGACTCGGAACGGGTGAGAGCACGTCCCCCGGCTGCCCAGTGAAGCATATTATGTTATCAAGGTGTGGTGGAGCATGGGTGGTTTTCCTCAGAATGGCTATTGAATTTTTTCTATTTCTCCTGTGTCAATACTAACATGATATTCACTAAGTAACATACCAGAACAAGCTAATGCTGCATCATGTTCTTCTTTGTTAACATATTCCATAGTGGTCACATCTAAAAGATTTCCCATAACAGTTATGCTTGTAGTAGTATTTAGAGTGAAATTAATAATGATATGAATTTCACTGTCTGATTTGAAATAATAATTATAGTAATCTACAGCATATTCTTCTATATTGATATTTTCAGCAATTCTTGCTAATCTCCAATTTCCAGTTACATCGTTTCGATATGTATCACTAAACACTACATTGAACCCGAGGGGATCTTTTTTATCCGTTACGGATTCGACAGAAGAATCAGGTGTGGTTTCAGATAAAGAATCATCTCCACAGGCTGAACCAATGACACCGAGGATAACTAATACTCCGAAAGCAATAAGAACTGTTTTTAGACAGCTTCCTTTTTTCTTTTCTTTTTTCATTTAGATAAATCCCTCTTTTCTTTAGCTTACTAAAACACCGTAGCGGTTTATCAATTTTTTACATTAGTTCCAGTACTGGGCGTTTTTCAGTTAAAAACATTTCTCGCATTTTCCATATCCGGCATTAATCGCATATTCAAGAGAAACCTGACGAGCTTTATTAGGGTTCATTTGTCCGCAATGATCAATACTGTGATATTTTTCCCCTGTTTCAGATAGCCATACAGTATCAGTAACCGATGCAGTTGCTGGGGTTTCAGGATAGTTATATGAATTAAAATTGTTTTCGTTTGAATTATAAATACTTTCAGATTGAATCGGGACATCAGCGATAAAGCCGGTGCTGGAAGTTCCTTGCTCAACGGGCATTGCATATAAAGCAGAGCTGGAAGCATTGCTGATTCCCATATTGCTAACAGCATAATCAGCTTCTGATGGAGTAAATTTTTCTCCGTATTCAGAAATAAGCTGTTCATATATTTCATCAGGTAGCATATTCATAGTGTTTTGGTAATTTTTTGCAGTTTGTAGAGCATTAAAATTCCAGTCAGCCGTAAGATTATCTATAGCATATTGCGCTTCTGATGGTGTAAATTTTTCGCCATAGTCTGAAATGAGCTGGTCATAAATCGCTGCTTTAGACATATACATTGTATCACTGTAATTTTTGGCTTTTTGTAATGCATTTAAGTTCCAATCAGTGTCTAAATTATCAATTGCATATTGTGCAGCATCGGCAGGGAGATTTTCCCCATACGCTGATATAAGTTGATCATAGATAGCTGCTTTTGACATGTACATCATATCACTGTAATTCATGGCTTTAGACAGAGCTGATGCATATTCTTGAGGAACATCATTGTTTTTATCTGGCTCCGGAGCTGGTGTTAATGACATTGGTTCTGCGCTGCTATTGTTACTTAATGCATCAGTATCAGATACAAAATTATTATTCTGATCTGTACTGAAAGAGAAAGTTCCTATAATGTTATTATCTGCTTGAGCAACGACTGTATTATTATCAGTTGTGCGCTTAGGAGAAAAACCACCATATATTTGAGTGTAAGCTACTATAAAACAGACCAGAGAAGCAGCGCAAACCCCTATTACCGCAAGGAATGCTGTCAATAAATTTAATAGTTTAGTTGTGTTTTTCATAAATGGTTCTCCCAGCAAATTAGAACTTTTTCTTTAGTTTTTATAAATTGAGTATCTGCTTTTTCTTGAGTTCAAATTCTCTTTGGGTAATTATTCCTTTATCTAATAATTTTTTTAAGTCTTCAAGTTCTTTATAGTCACCAGAAGTAGACGTAGATTTTGTATTTTTTAATTTGAAGATCAGCTCATGGATTAAGGAATATAGCTTATCTGAGTTGGTGTTTTCTAAGGCTACATTAAAGCGTTCTTTCATACTATCAACTGTAATGACACCAAAGGCAATTCCTTTTTTGTAGGTAATATCATTAACATTATCCAATAATATTGTCTGTGTCACTTCTCCGACCATATGTTTTTGTGCCATAATAATTCGCCTGTCAGTTATTGCATAAGCAAAATTGTTGTCATGCTTGGTCAGAGATACATAATTGTGTAAGCCCATAAAACATAAAATAACATTTTCACCAGGGGAAAGTTGTTTTTCCACTACACCAAAATGTTTAAGAGTCCAAGAATCTGTATTGCTCTTTCCAAATTTATTTTTTTTACAAAAATCATACATTTCTTTTGCGGTCTTCATTAGTCATGCCTTTCTTTAGATGCTTGGTTTCTTTATGCAATACCTATTTCAGCCGATAATTCGATGTTATGAGCTTGCCTTTCAATTTCGCTTATATCTGATTTCTCAAAATCATTTCCTAAAATATGTTTCATAGCGTGCATAAAGGCTTTTTGTTGTGCTTCCTTAGATAATGAAGTTTCAATAAATATTGTGTAGCTGCCATCATTATTTTCACTGACAGCTTCCTTTGTTTTTGTATCTGGAAAAGTAGTAAGTTGTACTTGATAATCAATCATCATAACGCTGTTCCTTTCTCTTAAGAGCAAGAAGCATATTATGCACAGCCATTAAATCTTCTGGTTCCGCATTACGGGCTGTATCAAAAAGAAGTCGCAATTCTTTATTTTCAAAAATATCTTGTGCGATTTTGGTGGTTTCTTCATTGAGATAGTAGGTCTCCCCACCTTCTTTTTCTTCACCAGTTTTTAGGTATTCCATGGATACACCTAAAAATGATGCTATCTTTTGCATTTTTTCATCTTTTGGTTGATAACGTCCGGCTTTCCAGTCGGAGAACGTTGATTTGGTTATACCTGCACCAATAGCAACAGTGCTATCTTTGTAGCCAAATTTATCCCTCACCTTGCAGTAAATTTTATAAGAATCTGTACTCATATCTTTTCCTCCCTAAAAAATTTAAATTAAGAATAAAAGATATTGACAATTACAGATTTCTGTACTATGATAATTTTACAAAGTTCAGAAATCAGTACTCAATATATTTTATACTTGTCCACAAACTTAGTATAACTGATTTCTGAACTTGTTTCAATACAAAGTTCGGAAAGGAGGACGTATATTGTATAAAAAATATGAAGAACTTCGTGATAAGCAAGGAGTAACAGACTATAGGGTATCAAAGGACACAGGTATACCTAAGTCAACTTTTTCAGAATGGAAGTCTGGGAGAAGCAATCCCAAAGTTGGCAAACTTAAAATCCTTGCTGACTATTTCGGAGTATCTATTGACTATTTCTTAGATGAACCCACAAAGGACACCCAATAGGTTGGATACAACCTTTAATAAAAGAATAAATGGGTAGTGCGAAGATAGCAATAGAACAATAAGTAGTTAATCGTGGAGCAGTGGTGGTTATTCTGGGTATCTATTGATTATGTCTTAGATGATATCAAAGGAAGTGTCCAATAAACAGGACGTAGAGGGAGGTGATAAGAATGCCAAGAGTAACATTAGGGCAGTGGACGCAGAAAGATGAACAGTTTGTGCGGAATCTTAAAGCAGAACTTGGGAGAAAGGGGAAAAATTGCAAAAACCTTATGCGGAGGACAGGCAGGTCACAGGGGGCGATATACAAAAGATATCATCAGCCTGGGACTACAACAGTTGATGAATTACGTATATTCATACAGGAAGCCGGGTTATCTGAAGATGATGTGCTGGATTTTCTCTTTAAGGACAGGGGGTGAAAAATGATAATTCTAAAAATAGCAGCTTTCTGGTTGCCGGTGATTGGTATAGGCAGTATCGTAGGCGCCATTGAAACAGGGACAAGCCCGGTGAAAGCGATTGTAGTCTTCCTGATTGGGTGTCTGGTAATGGTAGTTTATGCCAGACTTGACAGCGTGAGATACAGGCGGGATAAGGAAATCGACCGCTTTATCAAGAAAGAAAATAGGTTCTGCCACCGACCAAAGTTACAGAACCTAAAGGACAACTAATTATGTTTATTGCCTATGTCCTCATTATGGCATAGGGGAAAGGAAAAGTCAATGTTAGGAAAAGTGGAAAATTACAATCCTAAAAAGGGATATGGATTTATCCGGGGAGATGATGGAAAAAAGTATTTTGTCCCTTACTGTAATGTAAACACAGCATCGGGAAGCCTGTCAGCGGGATATACGGTTGAGTTTAATACCGGTGAAGGAAACAGAGCATTCAATGTGAGATATTTATAGGAGAAAATGAAGAGTATGGGAAAGAATCAGATAGTTCAAGAAGAATCAAAGGAATTGACTCAGGAAGAATTTAAGGAATTGGCAAATGATTTGAAGCCGGTCTTAAAAAGCATGGAAGCGGTACTTAAGAAAAACAACATAGAATGTCTTACTTCAATAAGCATGAGTACAGACGGATACTTTAATTTCAGTCTGCATGATTCCGACTGGGAATTTAAGCGGTTAAGCAGTGATGCAAAATGCTGATATGCAAGAGCATAACGGAGGAAGTGTGAGATGCCTGAGCATATTAAAAACAGCATGGTAGTTGATGGTTACTGGAATGAAGTTGAGTATGGCGTTCCTTCCAGTAACCGTCTGAGAAGGGAAAGAGAAGCCTATGAGCAGGCAGAAAGAGAGGAACAATATGAATGAAATACAGACAGTTATAACACAAGAGAGTGCGAAGATCTCTTGCAACTATGAACAGGTGGAAGCAGCAATACAAAATGTACTCTCTGAGTACAAAGGTGCCGTATTTACGGAGGACAGTAAGACATATGCAAAGAAAGTGGTTGCCAGCTTACGGGCACAGAAAAAGACCTTTCAAGACAACCTGCGGGAGGAAAAGAAAAAGTATATGATCCCGTGGGAAGAATTTGAAGCCCAGGCAAAGAGACTGATTGGCATGTATGATGAACCTATTGATCTAATCAACGGACAGGTGCAGGCCTTCGAAGAAAAGCGGATTGCTGAAAAGAAGGAGCTGATAAACAGGCTGTATGCTGAAACCATTCCGGCAGATCTGGAAGAATACATTCCCCTTGAGCGTATTTATAATTCCAAATGGGAAAATGCAACCATGAAGGAAAAGGATATCCGCAGGGAAATGTCGGAAACGGCAGAAAAGACAAAGCGTGATATTGATACTATAAGCAGTATGGGATCAGATTCCACAGACAAGGCATTATCCATGTACAGGGCAAATCTCGACCTGACAGAAGCAATCTCTTACATAAATAATTATGAGCGCCAGAAACTGGAAATCCTTGCAAAAGAGCAGGAACGGAAACGCAGTGAGGAAGAGGAACGCATACGACGTGAGGAACGTGAAAAGCTCCTTGCAGAGCAGCAGGCAGAAATGGAGAAAAACGCTGCTGTTGAACAGGCGAAAGCGGAAGCAGCACAGGAAGTTATTGACAGCCTTATTCCGGAGGAAAGCGGGGAGGCAGAACTTTATGAGTACCGCATTTCTCTTTCCGGAGATGCAAAGATGAAACTGGAAATGTATATGGACAGTGTAGGGATTGAATGGGAGCTGATTTGATGAGTGAAGAAAAAGTGCCTATGATCTATTCCGCTATCTGCGGTGTAATGGAAGATATTGGTGTGGTCGGAAAGGGTGATTACAACAAAATGCAGGGATTTAAGTACCGTAGTATTGATGCGGTTATGAATGCCCTTAACCCGGTCATGATCAAGCATAAGGTGTTTTGTACACCGGAAGTCCTTGAACAGAGCCGTGAAGAGCGTACCTCTTCAAAAGGTGGCTCATTGATCTACTCTGTATGTCGAATGCGCTACCGTTTTTATACAACGGACGGTTCTTTTGTAGATGCGGTTGTTGTCGGGGAAGGCATGGACAGCGGAGACAAGGCAACAAATAAAGCTATGTCGGTAGCTTTTAAATATGCCTGCTTCCAGACTTTCTGTATTCCAACGGAAAACCTTATGGAAGATCCGGACAGTGAGACGCCGGATGAAAGCACAAAAAAGTCAAGTACAGGAAATAAGGAAGATAAGAAATCCGGAGATCCGGAAATGGAAAAGCTGTTTAAGCAGCTTAAAGAGGAACTTATCCGCACGGGATATGGAGAAAGTGCAATCATAAAGACCTATAAGGTAGAAAAAATGCAGGAATTGTCAAAACTGCAGATTAAGGATGCCATAGGAAGATTGAAAAAGTGTAGTGACAAGCAGACGCAGAATGGGAAATAGGTATGGAATGTAGAGGAAAGATAACTGCCATAGCACAGGATTTTGAGACAAAAGGTATTCTTGTAACTTTGTCACTGGCCAATGTGTCAGTACAGGAGTTACAGTTCCTTAAAGCAATGGAAAAATTGTCAGTTTCATTGAAAAGATACCATGAAAGGAGATCACTTGATGCCAATGCTTATTTTCATCTTTTAGTCGGGAAATTGGCGGACAAGCTGAGCATCTCGAAGATTCGTTGCAAGAATCTCATGATAGGAAGATACGGGCAGATGGATTTTATAGACGGTCAGCCTGTCATGATCAAGACTCAGATCCCAGTATCGGACATGCTGGAGCAGGAGAACCTTCACTGTGTATCATGCGGTGGGAAAACAGAAGAGAATGGGTTGCAAACCTATTTTTACCGGGTATACCGGGGCTCTCATACCTACAACACGGAAGAAATGTCTATTTTAATTGACGGTGTGGTGCAGGAAGCCAAGGAGCAGGGAATTGAGACAGCAACACCAGACGAAATTGAGCGGTTGAAAAGCTTATGGAAAGGTGGAAAGAATGGTCAGAAAACTAAAGAGTGTAATTCAGAATAGTTTGGAAACCTGCTTTGTAACAGGATCTCCTAACGTAGCGGTTCATCATATCTTCCCGGGGAAAGGACGCCGGAAGCTGTGTGAGAAATACGGGTTTCTTGTAGCGCTGGAGCCAAGATACCATAACATGAGCAGTTACAGTGTCCATGCGGTCCCGAATGCTGGTCTTGACCTGCAGTTTAAGCAGACAGCCCAGAAGTATTTTGAAGAGCATTATGGGTCAAGACAGGATTTCATAAAAGAGTTTGGAAAAAGTTATTTATAAATGGTTGAAACACCGCATTCCCGGAATATCTGGGAAAGAAAAGAAACCCATAAACTAACGCATAGTTCATGCAACATATCACGGGAGCCATGAATTGCGTCTATCAGATCATGGAACTATGTCTTCCCCCGGATATAGTTCCATGACAGCCATGGCAGGGTATAAAGTCAAAGAAAGGAAAACAACTTATGTCACGTCCCAAAAGGGATGGATTACTCTATTTTTCTTTTGATACAGATTTCTTCTATGCAGATAAAAGGATAAAAAGGCTTCATTCCCGGTATGGAAGTGATGGAATGATACTTTATATATATCTGCTAACAGAAATCTACAGGAATGGATATTACATAAGGTGGGATGAAGAAAGCGTTGAAGACGCCATGGACGATCTTCGTCTCACGGAAGGGTTTATAGAGCAGGTAATGACATTCTTAGTCGGCCGGTCACTACTCACAAGGAGCATACTTGCTGATTCGGACACTATCATTACTTCACCGGGAATACAAAAACGATACCAGGAAGCAGTAAAAAGTCTTAGAAGGGACATATTTGTTGATCCGGATATATGGCTTTTGAGCAAAGAAGATACTGCTGACTATATTAAGTTTACCACTAACGAGAATAAATCCTGTAAAAATCCAGATAAAACCGGTATTAATGAGAGTAAATCCTGTAAAAACGATAGAAATAAAAACAAAACAAAAGAAAACAAAATAAATAAAAATAATATGTGCAAAGCTAACGCTTTAGCACTGTTTGAAGAACTTTGGGCGCTCTATCCCTGTAAAAAAGGTAAAGGACAGGTTTCTGATGCAAGGAAACTGAAACTGCTTGAAATAGGATTTGATGAAATGAGCAGGGCAGTTAATAGGTATTTGAGCGAACTGAAAAAGGACGATTGGAGACGTCCACAGAATGGCAGTACATTTTTCAACAGCGGATATGTGGACTACCTAGATGCAAATTATGTGCCAGACAAAAAGCCGGAAAAACAGCAGGGGCAGTTTAATCAATTTCCTCAGCGGAATTATGATTTTCAAGCACTTGAAAACGAGTTACTTAAGGAGCAGATATGAAAATAATAAAAGTTTTGGCGTATATAATGGTCTGCCTACTGCTGTGTATAGTATGGTTTATAATCTTTGCACTAGGGTACATGCTGCAGTGCACATGAGAATGTGTTCCTTGCATTGCAGTTAATTTTGCAATCAGTGTGATTCTATCAAAACTGATCTGTAACGAGGACACGGGTAACAAATAGACTTAGGAGATCAGGAGCGGATTTATCAATCCCACTGGTAAAAAGATGATTATAGAAAGGAGCCGAACCTCCGGCCGGGGTAACGCTATAGCAGGTTCCTTTTGAAAATGAATACAGATAAGGATTACATAAAAAGATTTGTAGCAATGCAGAAACTGCCTTACGAGGTAAAAGTAAAAAGGGCAGAGCAGAGGGTGCATGAATTTTATCATGAAATTGTAGATACCCGGGAAAAGAATGTGCATATATCAGTAGGCGGACTTGACAGCCTTACACTGCTTTATTTTATCCGAAGCCTTGGCTATTCGGAAAAAGAGATTCCAGCAATCGGTGCTACGGTGCTTGAACATAAAAGTATACGGAAGATCCATAAACAGGCAGGTGTTATCCCGATTTACCCCAATATATCGAAGCATGAGATCATACAGGAATTTGGATTTCCTGTGATCAGCAAGGCAAAAGCAAAAAAGATCAGTCTGCTTCAGGATCCTAATGCTGACAAAATAACCTTCATTCATGCGATCATGACAGGAGATATGGGAAAGCAGGGAAACTATCAGCATTCAGAAAAAATAAAACTTCCAGATAAATGGCTTAAAAAATTCGGAGGTCATTATCAGAGTCACAGACCGGATCTGTGCTGCCAATGTGCAAACTTCAAAGTATCAGCTGAATGCTGCAAATACATGAAGGAGGACCCCTGTGATAATTGGGCGAAAGAGCATAGCAGTTATCCATACTTAGGGCTTATGGCTTCGGAACATGGACAGCGTGAATTTGCCCTCATGAAAAATGGCTGCAACTATTACGGGAAAGATACTATAAGAAGTGCACCATTTGCTCCTTTTATGAGGCAGGATATTTTACAGCTTGCACTTGATCTAGAAGTGCCTATTCCGGGAGCATATGGAGAAATCAAAAGAAAATCGAGCGGAGAGCTTTACACGACAAAAGCCCAACGAACAGGTTGTGATATTTGTGGTTTTGGAATCCATATTGAAAAACGTCCGCATAGGTTTGACAGACTGAGAGAAGAGGAACCCAAAGCATGGCATTACTGGATGTATGAGGTATGCATAGATGAGATTACAGGAGAGCATTACGGCTGGGGGCGGGTGCTTGACTATATCGGCGTAGGCTGGGAGGATATACCAGCGGTACAAATGAATTTATTTGATTTTATTTAAAAAGAAAGGAGCAAAAGCCCGGCCGGCGAAAGTGTATACAGCTCCTTGGAAATATGAATTATCAGGAATTTTTACAAAGCAAGATAGAGCTTGCAACGGAAAGCGGATTTGAGATTGAACCTTGCAAATTGAATAAAGCGTTACTGCCTCATCAGCGAGATGCAGTTGCCTGGGCGCTCCGTGGAGGAAGAAGGGCGTTGTTTGAATCATTCGGGCTTGGTAAGACCGTACAGGAAATTGAGTTCTGCCATCAGGCAGCAAAGTATGAAGACGGTAAAGCACTTATTGTTCTGCCTCTTGGAGTAAAGCAGGAATTTTCAAGAGATGCAGTAGAGCTTATGGGATATGAGAAGCCTCAGTATGTACGGACCATGCAGGAAGCAAAAGAGGCAGGAGGAAGACTCCTTTTGACCAATTATGAAAGGGTGCGAGATGGAGATATTGATCCGTCATATTTTGTGGCAGTTTCATTGGACGAAGCCAGTGTGCTAAGAAGTTTTGGAAGCAAAACATATCAGACATTTCTTGATAAGTTCAAGGGAGTTAAGTACAAGCTGGTTGCAACGGCTACACCATCACCGAACAAGTATAAAGAGCTGATCCATTATGCTGGTTATTTGGAAGTGATGGATACCGGACAGGCTTTAACACGATTCTTTCAGCGTGATTCATCGAAAGCCAATAACCTAACACTCTATCCGAACATGGAAGATGAGTTCTGGCTATGGGTGTCAAGCTGGGCGCTTTTTATAACCAGACCTTCCGACCTGAATCCGGCATATTCCGATGAAGGATATGAACTGCCACCGCTGGAAGTAAGATGGCATGAAATACCGATAGGGTATGGAAATGCACAGGACAAAGACGGACAGATTTCTTTATTTTCTGAGGCGGCAGCAGGATTAAAGGAAGCAGCGGACGTGAAGCGGGAAAGCATAGAGCAGAGGGTTCAGAAAATGAAAGAGATCGTGGAAGCGTCACCGGAAGATCATTTCCTTTTGTGGCATGATCTGGAAGCTGAGCGCCATATGATCAGGAAGGAACTGCCGGATACCATAGACATTTACGGTTCCATGGATTATGACGTCAGGGAAAAACGTGTTATAGATTTTTCAGAAGGAAGAACAAGGCTGTTTGCCACAAAAAAATCATTATCCGGATCTGGCTGCAATTTTCAACGGTTCTGCCATCATGAGATCTTTGTAGGAATTGATTTTGAGTTTAATGATTTTATACAAGCCATACATAGATGTTACCGATTCCTTCAGAAGGATTCTGTGATTATTGACATTATCTATATGGAGAATGAACGCCGGATCAGGGAAGTTCTGCTGGAAAAGTGGAAGAATCATGATCATATGGTCAAAAAGATGATTGAGATCGTAAAAAAGTATGGATTAACCAGTGCGGATAAAACGGAAAGATTAAAGCGGAAGATGGGAGTGGACAGAGTGAAAGTAGAAGGAAAACACTATACGGCGGTGCATGATGACTGTGTGGAAGAAACAAAAAGAATGGAAAGTGACAGCGTGGGGCTGATCCATACCTCAATTCCTTTCGGGAATCATTATGAATATTCTGCAAATTATAATGACTTTGGTCATAACAAAGACACGGAGAAATTCTTTGAACAGATGGATTTCCTTACACCAGAGCTTTTCAGGGTGCTGCAGCCGGGAAGAGTAGCAGCAATCCATGTGAAGGACCGGGTTTTGTTTGGAAATGCAACCGGAACTGGAATGCCTACGGTTGAGCCATTCCATGCATTATGCATTGAACATTATATGAAGCACGGCTTTCAGTATTTTGGAATGATTACAATAGTGACCGATGTAGTCCGAGAAAACAATCAGACATACCGCCTGGGGTGGACGGAGCAATGCAAAGACGGATCTAAGATGGGGGTAGGGTGTCCGGAATATATTCTTTTGTTCCGTAAGCTTCCCACAGACCGGTCAACAGCGTATGCAGATGTTCCGGTGGCAAAATCCAAGGAAGAATACACGAGGGCGCAGTGGCAGATAGATGCGCATGGTTATTGGAGAAGCTCCGGTGACAGGCTGGTAAGTAAAAAAGAGCTGGAAAGCATTTCTATTGACAACCTACAGGCTGCCTATAGGAAATACAGCAGGGAGCATGTATATGATTACCGTGAACATGTGGAACTTGCTAAAAGACTGGACGAAAAAGGGAAACTGCCGGCTGTCTTTATGGTAGTGGCCCCGGGGAGCTGGAATAATCTTGAAGTTTGGGACGATATCAACCGAATGAAGACGCTCAACACAAATCAGAGCAGGCGCCGCCAGCAGATGCATGTCTGCCCGCTTCAGATTGACATTGTAGAGCGTATCATAAACCGGTACAGCAATGAAGATGATGTGGTTTATGATCCTTTCGGAGGCCTTATGACCGTACCAATGACAGCAGTAAAAATGGGAAGATATGGGAAAGGGTGTGAATTAAATCCGGATTATTACAGAGATGGAGTCGGATACCTGCAAGTGGCAGACGATGAAAAGGATGCCCCGACATTGTTTGATTTTTTGGGAGAAAAGGCAGGCAATTAAGGTTTGAATAGAAAGGAGAACGAATTGTGAACAGAGTATTACCAATATTATTCAATACAGATATGGCAACGGGCATATATAGAAAGGGAAAAGTATATGATTGAACGAGAAGCATGGAAAATAGTTGAGCTGATTATACGAAGATATCCGGATAAAAAGAAAGAATATGAGCAGTACATAGCAGAGATCATGGCATCATCACTGGCAACAGGTATGAGTATAAAAGAATCTGAAGATTACACTAAGCCACAGTCTATAACAGAAGCAAAGGCGTTAAAAATGACTTCGGCGTATGCGGAAAGACTGAAAAAACAGATAGAAGCTGTAGAATTTGTATATAATAATCTAAAACCGGAAGAACAGAAGGTAATGCGGATAAGGTTCTGGACAGATCGGCGCCGTAATATTCCATATTTGAAGATGAAAGGCGTAAGTTATTCAGAAATGCAGATGCGGCGAATAGTATACAAGATTATCGTACAGACCGGCAGATATCTTGGAGAAATAGCGTAAAGAGTTTTTTAGGCAGAAAGCATAGAAATATAATCTCCATACTTTCTGCCATGTAGTAATAATCAAGCATACAGCGTCCTAATCACGACATATTTCATCTATGGAAACATCAAGTATCTTGGCCAGTTTCATAAGAGTAGAGACCATACAGTCACCACGTTTTTCAATATCTTGAATAGTACGTCTGGGTACGCCGCTTAATTCGGCCAGTTTGGGAACGGAAAGGCCTTTTTCAATCCGTATCTCTTTTAATTTCATGAAGTGTACTCCTTATTTCTTTGATGACAATGCTAAGGGTAATGACTGCAATAACAAATACTGCAACTGCAGCAGGACGAATCCAGTTAAAGCAGAAAGCAATAATAATTGTAAAAACTAAGCTTGCGGCACATAAAAAAGTTTTTTTCATTTTACATTTACCAACCAATGTGATAAGATTTTTAAGAAGTAGGGGAAGTTTCCTTCCCCTGTTCTTAGTTATTTGAGGGCGAGTATCAAAGCTGCTATTGAAGATATTACACTTGCTATTGCGACTAGCAGTTGTATTATTAGCTTTGCGATTCGCTCTCTTCGCTTTTTCTTATGTGACATTGGCTTTTCTCCTTTCCTTTATTGTAATTACATTATAGCACGTTATAACGTGCTGATTAAGAGGAAAAAGATAAAAAGGTTGTAAAATCTGAAAAAGATGAACGGATTTTTCATGTGCAAGTGTGATATTATACTAGCATGATATAATAAATCAAAAGGAAACAGG